>DASSWD010000094.1:0-11094 GCA_035705335.1 Marinobacter sp.
GTGGTGGGCAAGTTTGTCGAGTTCTACGGCGATGGCCTGAAAGACATGCCGGTGGCAGATCGGGCCACTATCGCCAACATGGCGCCGGAGTACGGAGCCACCTGTGGCTTCTTCCCGGTGGACGACCAGACCCTCAGCTACCTGCGCCTGACCGGGCGTGACGATGCCCAGATCGAACTGGTGGAAGCCTACGCCAGGGCCCAGGGCCTGTGGCGTGAGCCCGGCCATGAACCGGTCTACACCGACACCCTGGAGCTGGACATGGGCCAGGTAGAAGCCAGCCTGGCCGGGCCCAAGCGCCCGCAGGACCGGGTCGCCCTGAAAAACATGAAGGCCGCTTTTGAGCTGGTGATGGACACCGCTGAAGGGCCGGCCAATGCCCGGGAAGCAAAAATGGAATCCGAGGGCGGCGGCACGGCCGTGGGTGTCGAGGAGGCCTGGTTCGAACATCCGGCCAGTCGACCGATCCACATCGGCGGCAGGAAAGCCCGGCTCGACCCGGGGGCCGTGGTGATTGCGGCGATCACCTCCTGCACCAATACCTCTAACCCCAGTGTCATGATGGCGGCCGGCCTGATTGCCCGGAAGGCGGTGGCAAAAGGCCTGAGTACCAAGCCCTGGGTAAAAACCTCCCTGGCGCCGGGCTCGAAAGTGGTGACGGATTATCTGGCGGTGGCCGGCTTGCAGGACGATCTGAACAAGCTCGGTTTCAACCTGGTGGGTTATGGTTGCACGACCTGTATCGGTAACTCCGGCCCGTTGCCGGAAGTGGTCGAGCAGGCCATCGTTGAGGGTGACCTGACCGTGGCCTCGGTGTTGTCAGGTAACCGGAACTTTGAAGGCCGGGTGCATCCGTTGGTCAAGACCAACTGGCTGGCGTCACCCCCGCTGGTGGTCGCATATGCGCTGGCTGGCAACGTTCGCCTGGACCTGACTAAAGACCCGCTGGGCACCGACAAGGACGGTAAACCGGTGTATCTGAGTGATCTCTGGCCCTCCCAGGCGGAGATTGCCGAAGCGGTGGAAAAGGTCAAAACCGACATGTTCCGCAAGGAGTATGGTGAGGTGTTCGAAGGCGACGCCATCTGGAAGTCGATCCGGTTTCCGCAGAGCAAGGTCTATGAATGGAACGATACCTCCACCTACATCCAGCACCCGCCATTCTTCGAGGGTATGGGCGAGGAGCCCGAGCCGATAGAGGACATTGACGGTGCCCGGATCCTGGCGCTGCTGGGCGACTCGGTAACCACCGACCATATTTCCCCGGCGGGTTCGTTCAAGGCCAACACGCCGGCGGGCAAATACCTGCAGGAACACGGTGTGGCGCCGAAAGACTTCAACTCCTACGGTTCCCGCCGGGGAAACCATGAGGTGATGATGCGCGGCACCTTCGCCAATGTGCGCATCCGCAACGAGATGCTGGACGGCGTGGAGGGCGGTTTCACCAAATTCGTCCCCACCGGCGAGCAGATGGCGATCTACGATGCCGCCATGAAATACCAGCAGCAGGGCACCCCGCTGGTGGTGATTGCCGGCAAGGAATACGGCACCGGTTCCAGCCGGGACTGGGCGGCCAAGGGCACCCGGTTGCTGGGCGTGAAAGCGGTGGTGGCGGAATCCTACGAGCGCATCCACCGTTCCAACCTGATCGGCATGGGCGTGATGCCGCTGCAGTTCCCGGAGGGCACCGACCGCAAGACCTTGAAGCTGACTGGCGAGGAAACGATCCGCATCGAGGGACTGTCTGGCGACATCACACCGGGCCAGACCCTGACCATGACAGTGACCTACCGGGACGGTTCCACCGCCCAGTGCCAGTTGTTGTCGCGGATCGACACCGCCAATGAGGCAGTGTACTACCGCCACGGTGGCATTCTGCACTACGTGGTGCGGGAGATGCTGAAGAACGCCGGGTGACCAGCACTGGCGTTACGGGAACAGGTGCCGCTCAAACCAGTTCGGGAACCGGGCGGTGAGCGGCACGTTGTTCCGGCGCCATCGTTCCGGCAGAGGTTCCTGGGTTTGTGCGATCAGCACCAGGTGGGGTTGATCGCCGCCCAGTGGGCCACGGAGGTCCGGCGGCAGGCGCAGCAGTTCCGGGCGCACCGAGGTAATCTGCGCCCGCTGCCACTGGCCGTCCGGGAAGCGGATGTCCAGCGCCTGACCCGCTTCGGCGAGGTCGGCATACTGAGCCGGCAGATAGATCTGTAATTCGGGTACTTGGTCCGGGTAGACCTGTGCCACCAGCGTGCCCGGCCCTACCGACTCGCCCACGGTGACCTCCACACTGCCAACTCGCCCACCGTGCGGTGCGGTAATCTGCAGGCGTTCCATCCGGGCTTCGATGACTGCCCGGGTGTCGGCAGTCTGGCGCGCCTGTTGCTCCGACTGGCGCTGCTGATCCCGGTTCTGGACCAGAATCTGCCCCAGGCTCTGTTGATAGGCAAGCAGGTCGGTGGTGGCGGTGTCCCGCTGGTCCTGGGCTGCCCGTAATTCCGCGACGGTGGCGGCTCCCCGGGCAACCAGGCGCTCCAGTTCCGCTACCCGCTGCTGTGCGCGATCCACCCGCTGTTCCAGCGTCGCCTGGCGCCGGGCGATCACGGTCTGTGCCGGCTCGCTTGCGGTGTCATCGTCTGCGGCCTGCGGCAGTTGGGCCAGTTGCAGGTTCAACGCCTCGTTTTCCAGGCGCAGCAGGGTCGCGCCCTGGTTGACCCGGTCACCCGCCTCAATCAGCACCTCGGCAACCGTGCCGGTTTCCAGTGCCCGCACGTCGGTGGCCGGTATCGTCAGCCGCGCCGGCACGTCCAGCAGTAATAGGCCACTGAGCAGCTTGAACAGAAACCAGAAGAAAGGCGCGCTCACCAAGGCCAGAATCAGGTACCAGCGAATCCGGAAGGCGGCCCGTTTACCGGGTGCGTAGAGCACCCGCAATCCGCCCTCGCGGGTGGGGTCTTTTTCCTTCTGGCTGCCAAAACGTACCTTCATGGAGACTCCGCCGATTGTTCGTTATCCGGTGCGGTTGTTTGCCGGGCGTTCTGCTGATGGCTGGCCCAGTCCTGCCAGGCCAGCAGGCCGATACCAAAACCCTGCCACTGCTGTTGCCAGCGATGTTCCAGCGCTTGAATCTGCCGGGGTGTCTGGCCATACCAGCTGTTGGTATCGGGCAAACCCGGTTCCAGACTCTGAACGACCCCGAGCCGTAAGCCGGGAGACAGCGCGGTGGCCTGCGCGACGATCTGATCGAGCCGCTCACTGGCGGTGGTGTAGGCCATGATGGAGGCCTCACGAATGCCCAGTCCCGGTAGCTCGCAGGGAACGCATTCGGGCGAGCGGAAATCCGGGTCGCTGAACCAGCGGTGGTGGGCCACGATGGATACCGGCCAGGGGCTGGCCCGGGTAGCTTCTGCCAGAGTCTCCAGCCATTGGCTGACGGTCGCGTCTGCTACCGGCCAGCCCAGCTGTTCCACTTCCAGGTCCAGATGCAGGCCATCGAAGGGCACGGTGCTCAGGGTCTGGATCAGGGCGATCAGGTCAGCCCGTTGTGCGGGTTGTATCCAGGTGGGCTCTCCCAGCAGGAGCTGGGTGTCCAGCCCGCTTATCCCAAGGTCATTCACCAGAGCCGTCAACCGGCGGTTCAGGTTGTCTGCCCGAAGCTGATCCGCAGACAGGCCCAGATACACGGTGTCGAAGCCGGCGTTGGCGAGGTCGGTGATGGCACTTGCCCGGGTGTCTTCGTTCAGCAGGTTGGCACTGTCCCAGATATACACCGCGCGGGACCAGTTCGCTGAGGGTGAATGGGCGCGGCCCGTGGCGCTGACGGACTCCGCACCGGCCAGATCCTGCAGCATCGCGAGCTCCGCGCGAGCGCGCCAGGCATTGCCCATGGCGGCAAGCTCGGCGGCTTCGGCCTCGGCCAGCGACAGCACCGCCGTACGCAGGGCCAGAAAACCGTTGTCGTCCACAGACACCCGCTGTTGCTGTTCCCAGGCGCGCTGGCGCGCCAGCGCGGTATCGTCCTGGGCATCCTGCCATTGCCGGTAGGCCATCTGATAGGCCGTCAGGGTGTCAGCGATCTGTTCGCTTACTGCGGCGCGGGCATCCAGCCACTGGTATTTCCGGGTCTGTGTTTCCAGGCGATGGGTATTTCGACGCTCGCTCAGGCTGCCTAGCGGCACCTCAAAACTGAACGCGGCCACCAGCCCGGTGCCGGTCCCGGGAATGTCGCTGCGCCGGTCCAGTTGCTGGCTGACCGATACCCGGGCATTGATGGGGTCATACCAGTCTGGGTCGTCTGCCTGCACCTGTTGCCAATGCGCCTGGCGCTGGTTTAGTACTGGATGCTGGTCCAGCACCGCCTGGCGCAGATCCGGCACGGCATTTGGGCTGGGCAGATTTTCTGCCAGGGCAGTGCGCTTAGGGTTGATGGCAACGCCGGATCGGCTGGCCAGCCGCTGCCGGGCCAGCTGTTCGGTCTGACTTGCGGTGGCGCAGGCCCGCAGGTGCTGGTCCCAGCCGCGGGATAACCACAACTGATCGGAATCACGCAACTGGCGGGCCTGATGGCGAATGTTGATGGCTGAGCGTTCAACCCCGGCCAGTTGCCGATGGCGATCACACAGGGCGACCTGTTGCTGCGCTTGCCACCAGTCGACGTAGGTGACTCTGACACCCAGCCGTTGCTGGTCACGGGCCAGGCTGGCCTGGGCCTGGGTCAGCTCGGCGGAACGGGTGCTGTCGGCGACAACGTTCAAGCGCTCGTTCAGGGTACCCAGCAACGGATGGCTCAGACCCAGGCTGGCGCCGTAGCCGGTGTAATCGACCCGGCCGACGCCGGCATCCAGTTCGCGGAACCGGCCAACGCTGGCGTTACCGAATAGCGACCAGCCGGCTTCGTCGGAATCCTGTTGGGCCTGCGCCCGTGCCAGCTCGGATTCCGCCAGCAGTGCCTGAACCCCCGGCCCGTCCTGAGACTGCGCCAACAGATCCGGCAACGGTAGCGGCTGGGCCAGCCCGACGGTCGGCGCCAGTGTGCCAAGGATGAACAGAAGCCCTCGATACCGCATCAGAACCGCTTCCCCTTTTTCAACACCCACCAGGGCGCCATGCTGGTCTCCTCATGGCCCCGGCGGAACATCTCATTGAGCGTGCACACCACGCCCCAGCAGCGCAGAGCAAACATGAACACCGGGAATACCGGTACCACCAGCGCCAGCTTGAGGTCGTCCCAGGGCCGCTCCGACACCAGCAACAATCCGATGACAAACAGCACCACCGTCACGGTGAGGTACAGAACGTACAGCAAGCTGGCAATGGCCAGCAGGCTGGCGGTCGGTAACACGATCAGCCCCACCAGGCAGTAACTGATGATCAGAAACGGCAGCACCAGCTGGAAGAAAAAGCCGCTGGCCAGGGTCATCAGAAAATTTGGCCAGCCCAGCAGGCGCGGCGACATGCTGTCGGCGTGTTTGCGCACGTACAGGAAGAACAGGTCGCCGTCCCAGCGCAGCCGTTGCAGGAAAAAGGCCTTCAGGGTGTGCGGCACGTCGGTGTGGCCAACGGCCTCCGGCTCGAACGGAATGCGGAAATCCCGTCGTCCGAAGTAGTTTTTGATGCGCAGGGTGAGGTCCAGATCCTCGGCCGTGTGGGTGTCCCAGCCGCCTATGTGGCGCAGGAAATCGCGCCGAAACGCGCCAAACGCGCCGGAGATATTGTTGACGATGTTCCATTCCGACAGCCCCACCTTGGAGGTGTGGATCGACAGGAAATACTCCAGGCTCTGAATCAGAGTGGTGAACGACCGCCAGGTGTTGCGCACCCGCAGGCTGCCAGACACCGCCGGTACGTTCGGGTCTTCAAAATGGCGCACCATGGCCGACACCATGGTGTTGTCGAACGAGGTGTCGCCATCGAGGGCAAATACGATGTCGCCGGTGGCCATTTCCAGCCCGGCGTTCAGCGACGATACCCGGCCACCCCGCTGCCATTTGGCGATGGGTCTCAGGTGACGGTTCGGATGCAGTTTTGGATCAATCCGGTACTGGCGCACGGTGTCCATGGTGGTGACGTTCACCGCCGCGCCGTCGACCACCGGAATCAGCTCAATGTCTCCGGGGTAGAGCTGCTCACACAGGCTTTGAAGGGTTTTGGCGACGTCCGGCCCTTCGCTGTAACAGGTGATAATGCAGGACACCCTGGGGGCATAGCTCGACGCCTTCGGTGTGCTGTGCAGCCTGCGGTGGTACCAGCGCAGGATACCCACCACTACCAGCAGGTTCAGGGGCAGTTCCATCAACAGAAAAAATGGAAACAGCATCAGGAACAGCCGGGTGATCCCGTCGCTGGTGCCCAGGTTGCCAAGCACGCCAATCAGGGGCGCAAACAGGCCGTCCATCAGCCGGAGACCTCACCGCTGAGACGGGCCATGAGGAGCCTCGCATCTTCCTGTGACAGCAAGTCCGAAGGGATGGTGAATCCCGCGACCCGAATGTCGAAATTCACGTCGTCCTGCTCGTGGAAGCCCTGAATCAGGCTGCTGAGACGCTGCTGAAGTTGGCGCATACCGATTTGGTCGGTGCTCGGCAGCAGCAGCCAGAGCTGTTCTTCATGGGTGCGGGTGCAGCGATCGGTCTCCCGGATGGCTTCCTGGATCCGTTCAATCAGGCCATCCACCAGGGTCAGCGCCCGGTTGTCAGACAGGCTCTCCCGCAGGTTGGTGAAGCGCAGCAGCATCAGGGAACCGTGGGGTGTGTTGGCATAGCGACGGGACTGCTGAATCTGCCAGTTCAGCAGGCCGCGGAACGCCTCAGGCTTGATCAGGTTGAGCCGGCCAAACCAGTCGCCGGCATCGGCCTCACTGAGACCCTGGCGGCAGCGCAGCCGGCCGGTTTCGGTCAGGGAGTAAGGGCGAATTTCCCGGACTTTCAGATCGTCCGGCTGGTGGTGTTCATCACAGTCGATGCAGCGGGCCTCCACATCGGCGTCAACGAAAAAGCTCTGGCAGGCCTGGCAGCGGTAGTTTTCCAGAGGGCGGTCGTAGTCACTGCCAATATGCCGCAGACGGGTCAGGCAGTTGGGGCAGATCATTACGTCGTCTTTCAGAAAGTGCTCCTGTGGGCCCACATGACCACAGGTGAAGCAGTGCAGCGCCGGTTGGCGGGCAATGTCCAGGGCATTGCACTGCGGGCAGACATCGACGTAGTTGAGCCGTGCCGAATCGCAGCTCCGGCACAGGCGGATGCGGTCGACGAGCTCGCCCGGGGTCAGCCAGCCCTGTTCCTGCATCAGGCGCAGCCAGATGATGTCGTTGACCGGCTCGTCGGAGGCCATGACCGAGATCAGCGGGTAGCGGTAAATGGTACGGCTGCCCGGGTCTTTTTCCGGCTCAATACGCTGGCGCGGCCGACTCCACAGCCACGCCAGCACCCGTTCGTCAAAACGTTCCGGAGCAATGCCTCGGTTGAACATTGCCAGGCGCTCCTGCCAGAGGCGCCAGCGTGGCAGCAGGGCGGCGGTTTCGGGCCGGGTTACCCCGTCTATCAGGGCTTCATCGGTGTCATGGGTAGACAGCAGCAGACTCATGCGGAAGCGGTTGTCGGCGCGCAGGGCCCGAACGGCTGCGCGCAGCGAGTCCTCGGGCAGATCCAACACCACCACATCGGCAGCAAGGTCCGCGGCCAGAGTGTCTGTGCCCGACAAAACCGTCCAGCTCTCCGGAAACTGCGTCGATGCCCGATGGCTAAAGCACAGAACACTTGGCTCGTCAGAACTCATTCAGACCCCGCGGATCAATATGTGGCTGCGTATAGAGTACCTGACCGCAAATGGATTGTTTACCCGGGAATGTTTTCCGGCCACCGGGTGTCTGACGTGCCAATGGTTGAACGAAGTCTCTATGTCGAGGACGACCCGCATAGGCGCGGGACGGATGCCTGAAATCGCCGGAGGTGTTCATGACCGCGCGGCTGCAGCCTGCCGAGATAGACGAATACCGGGCACTGGGTGACACGGGTGTCATCCCGAAGCCTTTTGACCCGATGACGCTGACTGACGACGTTCGTCGGCTAAGCAGAGCAAGCGGCTCAGGCTAGGCGGGGACTGTGCGCAGGCGCAGTTTTTGCGGTAGGCTTGGCGCTTTCTGAACGATCCGTCTGTGAGGTGAACATGTCATCGTCCGATTCGCCGGAAGCACTCAAAGCCAGGCTGAACCTGGAAACCTCCCGAATTCACTGGCACGAGCTGCAAACCTACTACGCCCGTGGCCAGGTGGTTCGGGTATCGCCGTCCGTCGATCTGCTCGAGGTGGCGGCGGAACTGGCCGCTGACAACACGGCCCGGTTTCAGCAGTGGCTGGCTGAGGGCGGTGTGGGCGATGTCTCGCCAGACCAGGCCCGTGCCTGGTACGACCGCAACGCGGAACTCTGGGCTGTGGTGATTGCCCCCTGGGTGCTGGTGCAGGACCGTTCCGGCCCCGGGTTGCACTGACATCTTCAAGCCAACCCCTGGTCCCATTTTGCTGAGGTACTGATGCTGACCGGCGCTCTGCTGATTCTCGCCCCGCTGTTCCTGGGCTTTGCCATGGCGCTGGAAAACCGCCGGGTGATGACCACCATCCATTACAGTGTCGAGGCGCTGGTGTATTTTATCCTCGGCCTGCTGGGAGTCAGTCTGGGCCAGATGGAGGGCCTGGCAGAGCAGCTGGGTGCCATGGCAACACAGGTGGCCGGGCTGGTATCGGTGTTGCTGGTCGCCAACCTGGTCGGCCTCTGGCTGTTTCATTGCTGGCAACCCATGGTGATCAGTGGCCACGATGAACAGGCTGTGCCCAGCTATCGCCGGCTGTTTCTCGCAGGCCTGAAACCGCTGCTGGCGGTGGTTGCCGGGGTGTTGCTCGGTGCCAGCTTTCTGCGATCCCTGCCGATGGTGGACGACGTTGCCACCTGGGCGCTGATGCTGTTGCTGTTCCTGATTGGTCTGCAACTGCGCAACGCCGGGTTGTCCCTGCGCAAGCTGCTGTTGAACCGCCAGGGCCTGGGAATTGCACTGACGCTCACCGTCAGTTCGTTGCTGGCGGGCGTGGCGCTGATTCCGTGGCTGGGTGTGCCCTGGAATCAGGCGCTGGCGCTGGCTTCGGGTTTTGGCTGGTATTCCCTGTCAGGCATCGTGATCGGGGATGCCCTTGGGCCGGCCTGGGGCGGTGTGGCGTTTCTGAACGACGTGATCCGCGAAATCATCGCCCTGGCCCTGATTCCGCTGGTAATCCGCGCCCGCCCTGCCATGGCCATCGGTTACGGTGGCGCCACAGCGATGGATTTCACCTTGCCGGTGATCCGAAGCAGTGGTGGGCTGAACTGCGTGCCGGTGGCCATCGCGTCCGGATTTCTGCTGTCGTTTCTGTCGCCGGTGCTGATGGGGGTTTTCCTGTCTATCCAGTGAGTTGCGGATAAAGGATCCGCCCTGAGTCCGTCAGGCCAGGAATTTACGAATGTCCAGGCGATACTCGCTCGGATCCACTGCCTTGACGATTCGATCCTGGTTGCCGGGTTTCGCCAGATCGACGGTTTCCACCTTGATCGGCATCCGGAACCGGGTGTGGTACATCACCCGTAACACCGGCAGGCGCTGGTCGGACTCGTTGGTTTCAATTACCACGCCCAGTCGACCGCTTTCCAGCAGTACCAGCGAGCCAATCGGGTACAGCCCGATGCAGCGGATGAACTGTTTGACCAGGTCCGGGTCCAGGTGGTCGCCGCTCCATTCCAGCAGTTTCTTCAGTCCCTGGCTGGGGGTCATGCCCTTGTGGTACACCCGGTCGGCGGTAATCGCATCGTAGACGTCGGTGATGGCAACCATGCGCCCATACTCGGTGATTTCGTCGCCTTTCAGACCCTCCGGATAGCCGCTGCCGTCGAGCTTTTCATGATGCTGGGCCGCAGTGATCACGGTGATCTGACCGATGCCCTCGGTGTGGGCCAGAATATCCCGGGAGTTACGGGCGTGCTGTTTCATCACCTCAAACTCCTCCGCAGACAGTCGCCCGGGCTTGTGCAGGATCTCGTCCGGGGTGAGGATCTTGCCCAGGTCATGGAGCAGGGCGCCGACGATGGTCTGGTGCAGCACGTCGGCATCCAGTTTGCGGAAGTTGCCGAACAGCGACATCAACACGCTGAGATTGACCGAGTGCTCCAGCAAGTAATTGTCTTTCTGCCGGATGCGGCCCAGACAGCTCAGGGCATTGGCGTTGCGCAACACCGAGGATTGCAGCTCATGGGCCAGTTGGTGAATGGGCTCAACATCCACGGCCGCGCCCATTTTCACGTTCGACATGAAACTGCCCACCAGGCTCTGGGCTTCGGTGTGGATACGCTCGGCGATGATCAGTTCATCATCCCGGCTGACCCTGGGCGCGGTCCCTGGCCGCAGGCTGCCGGCGTACTGCAGGCTGGCTTCGTTGCGGGCGTCCACCTCATGGGCGGGTTCGCTGTCCTGACTGTCGAGGCCCTTGCTGACGTCGATGTAAACGTACGCCACCCCCAGCTTGCGGATGCGCTCGATGGTCTCTTCCCGTTTGATCACGCCCCGTTTGCGCTGGCTGTTGTGGGGAATCCAGTCATTGTTCAGGTCGGCAATGTACATGCCGACCCTCAGCGCGGAAACGGGGATGCGCTTGATCATGGTGCTGGGAAAAACGTCCGCAGGCTGTTCTGGTAGGTGTGGTGCAACACCTGGCCCAGGGGCAGGTCTTTCACCTCCGCGATTTTCTCCGCCACAAAAGGCAGGTAGAACGGTGCGTTTTCCCGGCCGCGGTAGGGCACCGGGGTCAGAAACGGCGAGTCCGTCTCCAGCAGAATTTGCTCGATCGGGGTCATGCGAACGATGTCGCGCACGTTCTCGGCCTTGTTGAAGGTGGTGATGCCATTAAAGCCCAGACACCAGCCCTGATCCAGGGCATAGCGGGCCAGCCCGGGGCCGGAGGTGAAGCTGTGGATCACGCCCCGGCGGGTCAGGGTGCTTTCGAATTCCCGCAGGATGGCGATGGTGTCCTCATCGGCATCCCGGCTGTGGATCACCACCGGCTGGTTGAGGTCGCAGGCAATC
>DASSWD010000095.1:0-6515 GCA_035705335.1 Marinobacter sp.
GAAGTCCACGGTGTGGACCACCGCCTTGCCCGGCGGAACGCGAAGTACGGCGGCATCATCCGGCGCGTGCAGGCCGATGATGATGTCGTCCCGCTCGATCGGGCGTAGCTCGCCCAGGGCCCGTGACAACACCGTGCTACCAACCTTGGCGCCACATCCGCCACAGCGCATGGCCACCGCGGAAATCGCCTGTGCGGCTTCTTCCGGGTTCTGTGCT
This sequence comes from Marinobacter sp., assembly GCA_035705335.1. Lineage (GTDB taxonomy): Bacteria > Pseudomonadota > Gammaproteobacteria > Pseudomonadales > Oleiphilaceae > Marinobacter. The sequence continues at coordinate 218 of DASSWD010000095.1, forward strand.
GCGCCGGTATCCGGCAGTTTGGCGGCAGATTCCATGGCCGGCAGGTCGCTGAATTTCTTCATGAACCGCTGGTCAATCCAGTTCTTCCAGCGCCATACCCAGGCGCCGTCGAATTCCATAGTTCCGCGGGAGGCGACGGCGTATTTGTCCCCGGTACTGATCAGCGCCAACCAGTCTTTCTGCGGCGTGAACGGCTTCGGGGATTTGCCAGTCGCGACCCGTTTAAGGTTATCCGCCAACGGGCGGCCCTGGCGCACGGCGAACACGCCGGCCTTTTCACGGGGATGGTTGACCACATTGGCGATATCGCCCGCGACAAAAATGCTGTCGTCGGTTTCAGTCTGTAGCGTGTCCCGGGCGCGGATAAACCGGCCTTCGTCCAGCGCCAGCCCCGTTTCCTCCAGCCACTCGGGGCCACCGGCACGGGTTACCCAGAGCACTTCGTCGACATTCAGCGAATCGCCGGCTTCTGTATTCAGGATGCCCGGCTGAACCTGACTGACGGGAGAACCCAGGTGCAGTTTGACCGAACGTTCCGCCAGTTTTCGTTGGAACACCGCCCGTACTTTTTCATTGTGCGTGGGTAGTATCTGGTTCGCTGCATCAAACAGATGGAAGTGCAACTGCTCCGGGTCTTTGCCCCGTTGTTTGAGCTCTTTGCGCAGGCGGAATTGCATTGCCAGCGTCAGTTCTACACCACCGGCACCGGCACCGACCACCGCAATGGTCATGGGGCCGTCGTGGTTCTCAATGCGGGACAGCAGTGACAACCAGCGGGCGTTGAAGCCATTGATCGGTTTGACCGGCACTGCGTGGGCCTCGGCTCCCGGTACATCGCTGACCCTGGGTGAGGAACCAATGTTGATCGACAGCAGATCGTAAGGCACCTCTGGCCGGCCCTTGCAGCGAATGCGCTTTCTGGCGCGGTCGATGCCGTCCACTTCGGCCCGGTAGAATCGGGCACCGGCGTACTCCGCCAGGCGGCTGAGGTCGATGTGCACCTCGTCGTAGGTGTAATGCCCGGCCACGTAGCCAGGCAGCATGCCGGAGTAGGGTGTGTGGGTATCTCGACAGATGAGGGTCAGGCGCACGCCGGGGACAGGGTTCATGGCGAACCGTTTCAGTACCCCGACGTGACTGTGCCCGCCACCAACCAGGACTATGTCCCGTAAGACTGGTTGATCGGGTGTTTGCATCAGATCACTTTTTTGGCTTCAGTGGACAGTTGACTGAATCCTTTCAGGCTTTTGAAGGCTTCCAGCTTTTGCGTGTCGGCCTCGCTCGGGTTGGCAATCTGGTCGATTGACGTGATGCCCGCCGCTTTCATTTTCTTTGCCGTGGCCGGACCTATGCCCTTTACGAGCGTCAGGTCGGATTTGTCCACCGGCTTGGCTGCCTTTTTGGCAGGCGGTTTACGCGCGGCCGGTTTCGTGGCGGGCTTCGCGGCAGATTTTGCGGCTGCTGATTTCTTGGCAGACGTCGCCTTCTTGGCGCTGGTTTTGGCCTTGGACTCCAGCGTCTTGGCCGAATCATCCGCCAGGTGTTTCACGTCTTTACCCGCGTGCTTGGAGGCGATGCCGACACGCTCGAGCAGTGAAGCCTGCAGTTCATGGAACTCTGCCATGCGGCGCTCGAACTCTTCATTAAAGCGCTTCATTTCGCGCTCACGCAGGTCTTCAACATCTTTGAGCAGCTTACGGATGGGTTCCTGAATCTGGCTTTGCAGGCCATCAATCTGCTTCAGAGCGTCGGAGATCAAACCTTCGATTTGCGACGAGGTCTTCTCAAATTCCTTGTTCACCTTCTTAACGATCTTGTCCACGCTGGCTTTGGCTTTCTTGGCCATGGGGGAGTCTCCTTACGATACGGGGAAGTCACAGGGGTGGGTTGGGGTGAAACCGGGTCTCAGGCCATTTGCCTGAAGCCTGTGGCCGGGCTGGAACCCCGGCGCGACTTCAGGCTTTGCTTTTTGACCATTACTTCTCGAATCCGCCGCAGTTTGTCTGCCAGAGGCGAATCATCTCTTACGCCATCTTCAATAAAATCAATGGAATAAAAGAAATTACTACAGTGCTTTCTCTTTTCTGTTACCAGGCCCGCCACACCCTGAGCCCGGATTTCCTCGAAGGGCATATCCATGACCAGTTCGAGTGTGACGGTATCGCCGGGCTCGAAGGGTTTATCGGTTTTCATCACACACCCATAGCTGTCCAGTTCGTACAGGCGAGCCTCTACCGTTTCCTTGCGGAACAGTCCGTGGCGAATCCGGAACCGGGCAACGAGATCAGGCAGTGCTTCGTTCATCGGGTGCGTTCTCTACCGTGAGTTCAGCGTTTCAATGTTGAACACGAATTAAACAATAGTCGGATGACGCCAATTTGACAATGTCGTCAACCAGCTAGCGCGTGTCGTTCACGCAATTCGTCAGACCTTTGTCAGTACTTGGTTTTGATCTCGTAAAGATCCACCCGACGATCCTTGAGGTTGGTGACGGAGCCCTCCGCGCGCACCAGCTTCAGCTTCTCCAGATCCATATCAGAGAACATGATCATCTCGGTGTTGGGCGTGGTTTCTGCCATCACCGCATCGTGGGGGAAGGCGAAATCCGATGGCGAGAACACCGATGACTGGGCGTACTGCACGTCCAGGTTCTCCACCTTCGGCAGGTTACCGACACTGCCGGTAATCACCACGTAACATTCATTTTCAATGGCACGGGCCTGGGCGCAATGGCGAACCCGCAGGTATCCGTTCTTGGTGTCGGTCCAGAAAGGCACGCAGATAATGTCCACTTCCTCGCTGGCGGCAATCCGGCCCAGTTCCGGAAACTCAATGTCGTAGCAGATCATGATGGCTACGCGGCCGGCATCTGTATCGAACACCTTGAGCTTGTCACCACCCTCGATGACCCAGTCCCTACGTTCGTGAGGGGTGATGTGGATCTTACGCTGTTCATCCACCCGGCCGTCCCGGTGGCAGAGGTACGACACGTTATACACCCGGTCGTCTTCCAGCAGAGGCATGGAACCGGTGACGATATTGATGTTGTAGCTGACCGCCATTTCCGACATTTCGTTGCGGAACTGCTCGGTGAACCCGGCCAGGAAGCGGATGGCACGGGTCTGGTCCATCTGGTCGGTCAGGCCCATCAGCGGCGCGTTGAAGAATTCCGGGAACAGGGCAAAGTCGCTCTTGTAGTCCGACAGGGCATCAACGAAGTACTCCACTTGCTTGAGCACTTCCTCAACCGAGGTAAATTCCCGCATCTGCCACTGCACCGCGCCCATGCGCACCTGGGTCTTTTTGACGTTCAGCACGGAGGAGGGCGGTGTATACAGAATGTTCCGCCATTCCAGCAGTGTCGCGTAACCGAGGGACTTTTCATCCTCTGGCAGGTACTTGTGCATCAGGCGGGTAACCTGAAAATCGTTCGAGAGCTGGAAGCTCAGAATCGGATCGTAGATCTCTTTCCGGTCTACCCGCTGAATGTACTCTTCCGGCGTGTACTGCTCTGCGTATTTGAAGTAATTGGGAATCCGGCCGCCCGCGAGGATGCCTCTCAGGTTCATGGAGCGGGCCAGTTCCTTGCGTGCTTCATAGAGGCGGCGCCCGAGGCGATAGCCACGGTACTCAGGGTGAATGAATACATCCAGACCATACAGGGAGTCGCCGTTGGGGTTGTGCCAGATTTTTTCGTTGCGAAGAATCAGGTCGTCATAGGTGTGGGGGTTGCTGAACCGGTCATACTTGACGCACACCGTCAAGGCGACAGCGACCAGCTGGCCGTTGTCTTCGATGCAAATTTGCCCGTCCTGAAACTGTTCGACCAGAGCCTTGATCGTGTCTCTCGGCCAGGAACCGCCAATATCGTTGTAGACCTCGTCCATCAATTGCTGAAGCTGGGGATAGTCCTCCAGGGTGAGGTTACGTAGATTCAGGTGCAGTTCTTCATGGGCCATCAAGCGTTCTCCATTGGATTGCAAACATCGGGCGAACCGGATTCGCGATCTGCCATTCTAGCAAACCGCGCCAGAGGCGTCTTTGTAACCGTATCAGTTGCTCTGGCTGAGAAACTGCACCCGACGGTTCAGGTTTTCCAGCGTCCGCCGGCCCACCGTGTCGGAATCTTCGGAGAGATAGGGGTTTTCCATGGTGATGACCCGCCGCCGGTCCAGCCCGAGTTCTGACACCGCCCGCGCGAAGTGGGTTTTCAGATAGCGGGCGAAACTGCCGTCGACGATGGCCCGTTCCAGACCCAGTTGCAGCCGGTGGGCGGTCAGGTAGTCTTCCGGCGCGACGAACAGGTAAGAAGGCATGGCGTAGGCCAGCAGGATGTTGGGTTCAATGACCAGATCGGTAATGCGGTTGAACTCGATGTCGTAGAGCACTTCACTGACGCCTCGGGCGTAACAATGAAAGCGTTCGTTCCGGAGCATGCCAAACAGGATTTCGTAGCGGGGGTGGGTAACCACGGTCAGGCCGTTGGCCTCAAGAATCGGCGTGTCTGGCCAGTGGGCCCCCTGGCCAATACGAATGCCGCTTTCGCGAATGCTGTCCAGATCCGTCACGCCCTCAAATCGGGGCAGGGATTCTGGCTTGACCAGGCACACCCGAAATCCCAGTAGGCCGCCGTCAACCGGTATCGGGATGGCGCTCAGAAAGGCTTCTCTTTCCGCAGATGTGGCCACGTTGGCGATGTCGACCAGGCGATTGTTGTTGTTCGCCAGTTCCTTGAGCACGCGGCCCTGGCTCAGTTCTTCACTGCGGATCAACCGGAAAGTGCCGTACTCGGAGGTTTTGTTGAGGGCCAGCTCGACCAGTGAGCGGATGGCGGGGTTATCGTAATTTCGGTACCAAAGAACGTAGTCCCTGTCCAAGCCATCGGGAGCGGGGCCTTGTTCGGGTCCGCCGTTGCTGTATACCGCAGGCGCAAATGCCTGAAGAGCTGTGGCCACAAGGGCCCAACCCAGAGCTCGCTTCAGGTGCCGAAACGGTGTATGCACAGGGGCATCCTTTCTTGTTGAGCTACCCTGCGAAACGGGGCAGCCACTTTCCATTGTTCGGTAACGCACTAACTGTAGATCAGAGCTCGCACAATAAACCGTACTATTTTCAAAAAAACTGTAAAAGATCGTTGCCGCTCAGGGGGCTCGCTGCAATCATCGGGCTTTACTCCATGCCAAGGACAACGATATGGCCCTGATCGACAACCTGATTGATACCGCCAGCCAGTGGGTGACCACCAGCGACCCGCAAGCCTCTTTGCTGCAGCCGCTGGCGTGGCTCAAGAAAACCGGCAGTTACGCCGCCGTGAACCGTATCGTCGGGATGGCCATTCCGTTTGCACCGCGCAATCGTTTCAGTGTGGAAGAAGTGCGTGCCGGCTATGTGCGGGCGCGGGTAAGACTCAAGGGCAATAAAAACCATTTTGGCAGCCTGTACGCCGGTGCCTATTTTCTGGTGGCGGAAATCCCCGGCGGTGTGCTGACGCTGTTTGACCTGGGCCCGGCGTACACGCCCATTCTCAAGGAGATGACCCTGCAGTTTCTGCAGCCGGCGGATTCCGACGTCACCGTCGAATTCAGCCTGTCGCCAGAGGTGGTGGCTGCGATCAAAGCGGACGCCGATGCCACTGGCCGGGCGAAATTTACGCTGGAGGGCATTCTGCGGGATTCGGACGGCACCCACGTGGCTACGTCTATTGCCCATTACCGGGTGCGCAAGAAGGGATTTAAGGCACCGGAAGTCGGCGTTTCAGGGTAATTACAGGCCTTGTAGAGTCTCCAGGAACACGGCGCCGTATTTCTCCAGCTTTGCGGCGCCAACGCCGCTGACTTCGCCCAGCTCCGCCAGGGTGGTGGGGCGTTTCTCGAGCATGTCGAACAGCGTGGTGTCGTGGAAGATCACATAGGGCGGTACGCCTTGCTGATCCGCCAGCGCCTTGCGGCAGGCCCGCAGGGCATCCCAGCCGGCCTGATCGGTAATCTGGTCCCGCACCGCTGCACCACTGCGGCGGCCTGAAGCTTTCGCGGCGCCTCTGGTTTTCGGGGGTACCGGGTCTTTGCGCAGTTCGATGGTCTCGCTGCCTTTGAGCAGGGGCCGGCAGGCCTCTGTCAGTTGCAAGGCACCGTAGCCCTCGGGGTCTGCCCGCAAATACCCGTTGGCGACCAGTTGGCGGAACACCGATTTCCAGTCGTTGGCCGACAGCTCAGTGCCGATACCGAACGTTGTGATCGTGTGATGACCGGACTGGATAATCCGCTCGTTTTCACTGCCCCGCAGCACATCGATCACGTAG
>DASSWD010000096.1:0-7934 GCA_035705335.1 Marinobacter sp.
TGCTGTGGACGCTGGTGTCCAATCTTTCGCTGAACTACCTGTCGCTACTGGACGTGGACGCCCTGCGCACGGTGCTGCGGGTGTATGACTTCCGGGCACTGGTGGACCGCCAGGCCGAACGGATTTCGCAGAAACGCCTCGCCGGCATTGCCGGTATCCAGACCCAGCCGGTGGACCGCATGGTGCGTGGCCTGCCGGTGCGGGGTATTCGCTCAGAACTGAAACTGGATCAGCAGGGCTTCGCCAGTGAGGGCGACCTCTACCTGTTTGGTACGGTGCTGAGTCAGTTCTTTGCGCTTTACGCCAGCATTAACGCGTTTCACCACCTGGACGTGGTGAATACAGACAACCAGGAACGGTACACATGGACGTTACAGCAAGGTCAGCAGCCGCTGATGTAGCAGGGCTGGAACCCGTGCTGGGTAACGCACGGCGCTACAGTTTCTTTCAACTGGTAGACCTGATCCATCGTCATCACGGCGACGATCTGGAGCGCACCGGCGTTGATGAGCCGCGGCAGGAGCGCATCCGTTTTTCGGCCTCTGCCGGATTGGGTTTCCCGGGTAGTGATGTGGTTTCCGCCCTTTCACCGGAGCACGAACACGCGCCCTATCAGATGGAAGTCAGCTTCCTGGGACTGCATGGCTCCCAGTCGCCCCTGCCGGGTTACTACCTGGAAGATCTGGCCTGGGAGGCGGGGCAAAACCTGGGCGTGCGCCGCCACTTTCTGGATTTTTTCAACCACCGGCTGGTGACCCTGTTCCACCGGGCCTGGCGCAAATACCGTTATTACGTGCGCTTCCAGCCCGGTGCCAGTGACGGCTTCTCCGAGCTGATTTTTGCCCTTGTCGGCCTGGGCGACAGCCGGCTGCGGGAAGCCACTCCGGTGAACTGGTCAAAAATGCTGGCCTACGCCGGCCTGATGGCAGGCCGCAGCCGCTCGCCGGAAGTGGTCAGCGGTATCGTTGCCCACTGCTTTGATCTGGACGACGTCAGCATTGAGCAGTGGGTACTGCGTAAGGTCGCCATCGTACGGGAACAGCAAACCTGCCTGGGCCGGGCCAATGCCCGTTTGGGCCAGGACACCCTGGCCGGTTCCACCGTCCGTGACCGCAGCGGCAAGTTCATACTGCGCCTGCGTAACCTGAGCCGCCAGCGCTTCGCTGATTTCCTGCCCAACGGCCGGGATCATCATCGCCTGACCAAGCTGGTGGAGTTCACCACCCGGGAACAACTGGCCTACGACCTGGAACTTCAGATGCGGCCAAAAGACATCCAGGGCATGCAGCTGGGTCAGGAAACCCGCCTGGGCTGGGATTCGTTCGTCACGCCGGAACGCGCCCGCAAGCGCCCGGCGGTTCGCATTCAGATTCGCCGCTAGTACCGGAGTAAAGGACAAGAGAAATGGAACGACCCACAGACACCCTGACCCTGGTGATCACCAACCCGACCGAAACCGGTGGTGGTGCCAGCCTGGAATACCGGTTTGGCCCGTCAGGCGGCTCCATCGGTACCGCGGCCAACGACACCTGGCGGTTGTCTTCACATCGCACCGGCGCGGTACCAGGGCACGCGGAAGTGCGCTACCTGGAGGGCAGCTACTGCCTGATCGATCGCAGTGGCCGCACCTACATCAACAGCAGCCAGCAACCGGTGGGCCGGGGCCGGCGTGCCCGGTTGAGCCACGGCGACACCCTGATCATCGGTCGCTACCAGATCCGGGTCCAGGTCAAAGCCGGCAACCAGGAGACCGCAGAAGTGGGTGAAGAAGACCATCGTCACGACGCGCTGGTGCAAACGCCGGAAACCCAACTTCGCCGTGGCCCCGGGAGCCGGCACCTGCCCGAGGCCCGGGAACCACTGCAGGGATTGCCCGAAGCCGCCGGCGAGCCGGTGGATGGTGACCCGATGGCCCCCTGGGAAGCCGGGGAAACCCCACCGGAAGAAGCGGCCCCGCAGCTGCTTGCCAGTGATGAGCGCTGGTTTGCCCGGCCCGGGGATGTCACTGACGAATACCGGGAAAACCGGGACCTGGCCATGGGCCTGCCCCGCCGGCCGGCCACCGAATCTGAAACCACCATAACGGAGCGACAGGGAATGTCCGAGACCACCACCCGGCGCGACGTCAGCCGCCAGCACATCAGCGGTGCGCCGCTGCTGCGCGGCCTGGACGCTGACATTGATTTCGCCGACAGCGACGACATGCGGCTGTTCCTGGAAGAAGCCGGACAGACACTGAAAGCAACCGTGGAAGGCCTTCTGGCCCTGCATCAGGGCGAGGACTCCCGCCACCGGGCTCTGCGCACCCGGCTGCAGCCGATCGAAGACAACCCGCTGCGCCTGGCCAGCGATTACCCGGGCACCATCCAGACCCTGTTTGCCACCCAGCGCAGCCCCGTGCATTTGTCGGCGCCGGCGGCGGTGCGGGAGAGCCTGGAGAGCTTGCACCAGCACCAGCAGGCGACCCAGGAGGCCATCCGGGAAGCCCTGGAGGCCATTCTGCACGCGTTCTCGCCGGAGGCGCTGTTGCGCCGGTTCCACGGTTACCGCCGTGGCCTGCAGGACAACGAAGACGAAGGCCGCTGGGCCTGGGACATGTACCAACACTATTACCGTGAACTGAAATCCAGTCGTCAGCAGGGGTTCGAACGCCTCTTTCAGGAGGTATTCGATCAGGCTTACGACCAACAACTGCGCCAATTACAGAGGGAGAAACTGTTGTGAAGTACTGCAAATGGAGCTTGCTGGTTATGTCGTTGATTCTGGCGGGGTGCAGCACCCCCTACAATGCGGTGACCAAAACTGCCAAGGTACTCTGGGACCCCGATATCCCCGTGGGTTACCCGGAAGACCTGCCCAGCCGGGTGGACCTGACCATGCTGGCGGAACCCAACGTGAACCCGAACGAGTCCCTGGCGCCCACGCCCATTGCGTTCCAGATCATTGAACTGCGGGACAGTTCGCTGCTGATGGCCGGTGACTTCGACCAGTTGCTGAACGATCTGGAAGATTCCCTGGGCCAGAACTACATCGACCACAGCGATTACAGCCTGGTGCCAGGCCAGTTCAAATTCGTTGAGCCCTTTGATATTGATGAAGACACCCGCTACATCGGTGTGATCGCCTTCTATGCCTACCCGAACCTGTCCCAGTGGAAGAAGGTGGTGAAGGTGGACTCCATCGGGGGTCAGTACCACCTGCTGGTCAACCTGCGCGAGCGGGAAGTTCACCTGAAACGGTCGGATGAAAGCTGATGAGCGTGACCAATCGAGTGGTCTGGAGTGACGGGCTGTTCATCAAGCCCCAGCACTTCCAGCAGCAGCAACGGTATCTGGAGCATCAGATCAACGAGCGGGCGCTGGCGATCTCCGACTACCTGTACGGGTTTGCCGACCTGGAACTGAACGCGGAATACCTGAGCTTTGGCCGGGTGGGATTGGTGCGCGCGGCGGGGCTGTTCCCCGACGGCACCCGGTTCAACCTGCCCCAGGACGACCTCATGCCGGAGCCGCTGGAAATTGCCGACGCCTCTGTCGCCAATCAGGTGGTGTACCTGGCCCTGCCCCTGGGCAGCGACAGCCTGGCCGAAGTGGAATGGCCGGAAGCACCGGTGGCCGGCCGGTTCCGTGCCCAGGCGGTGGACATTCGCGACCTGCACTCCATTGATGGCGACGCCCACAGCATCGACGTGGCCCGTGTGGCGCCGCGCCTGATGCTGGAACGGGAAGACCGCAGCGCCTACGCGGCCCTGGCCATTGGCCGGATTCTGGAAAAGCGCCCGGACGGCAGCCTGGTGATGGACCCGAATTTCCTGCCGACCATGCTGAGCGTGCGGGCAGCGTCACGTCTGCAGCGGTTTGTCGGCGAAATGGCAGGCCTGATGCAGGAACGTGCAAGAAACATCGCCGAACGGGTGGGCGCGCCAGGGCAGGGTGGCGTGGCGGACGTGTCCGATTTCATGCTGCTGCAGATGCTGAACCGGGCTCATCCCCGCTTCATGCACCTGGCCCGGCTGCGTCAGCTGCACCCGGAGCGGCTCTACGAGGCGCTGCTGGAGCTGTGTGGCGAGTTGGTGACCTTCACCGATGAAAGCCGGCTGCCCCGGGAGTTCACGCCCTACGATCACGACGTGCCGGAGGGGTGCTTCACCCCGCTGATGCAGATTCTGAGGCAGGCCCTGAGCACCGTGCTGGAGCCCCGGGCACTGGCGATTGCCCTGCAGCAGCGCCAGTATGGCCTGACCGTCGCGCCGATTCAGGACACGCACCTGATCAAGGACGCCGAATTCATTCTGGCGGTGAAAGCCGACATGCCGCTGGACGACCTGCGCAAACAGTTCACCCAGCAGTGCAAGGTGGCCTCGGTGGAGAAAATTCGCGACCTCATCAGCCTGCAACTGCCGGGTATTCCGCTGTCGGCGCTGCCGGTGGCCCCGCGCCAGTTGCCGTACCACGCAGGCTATGTCTATTTCCGTCTCGACGACCAGAGCCAGGCCTGGCAGATGCTGGACAACGCCAGCGGCTTTGCCTTCCACGTGGCCGGCAGCTTCCCGGGGCTGGAAATGCAATTCTGGGGAATCAGGAGCTAAGACATGACACAGGCACCGGTAATGGAACGACCAGGCAGCACCAGGGATTCGGGTGATCATGCCTTCAGTGATCTGCTGTTCGCCGAGGACAGTGCGGGCCGGCACAGCCAGGACCGCGGTGAAACCAGCTTTCAGTTGCGCGGCCATGAAGACAACCGCCTGATCGACGCGGCTAACCCTCTGCTGGGCCTGGTGATCCGGGTGCGCCGACTGGCGGATTTCCGGGGCGTGGAAGCCTTGTACCAGCAGGTGGTGGACGAAGTCGCCGCGGTGGACCGGGAACTGGTGGAGCAGGGCTACGAGCGGCCCACCGTGGTGGCCTACCGCTACGTGCTCTGCGCCTTTATCGACGAAGCGGTACTGGGCACCGACTGGGGTGCCCACAGCGTCTGGTCGCAGCATTCACTGTTGTCCCGGTTCCACAACGAAACCTGGGGCGGCGAGAAAGTGTTTGCCATTCTGGCGCGCATGGAAAAAGAACCTCAGCGCTACCGGGACATGCTGGAGTTCATCTACCTGTGCCTGTGCCTGGGCTTTGAGGGCCGGTACAAGGTGATGGACAACGGTCGCGAAGAATACGAACAGATCCTGCGGGGCCTGCACGACCAGCTCCGGGAACTGCGCGGGGACGCCAGCCCCGACGCCCTGACCGACCCCCTGGCTAACGTACTGCCGGCCCGCAACCGCTTGCGCAGCGGCCTGCCCCTGTGGGGCATCGGTGGCCTGTTTTTGGCGGCCATGGCCGGCATCTACTCCCTGTACAACATGGCACTGAACGAGCGCATCACGGACGTACTGCGCGTACTCGACCAACTACCGAAATAAGGATATTCACGTGATTCGGGTAGAACTGCCGGCGCTGATTGGGCGCCTCAACGACATTTCACGCCAGGCCCTGGAAGCCTCCGCCGCCCTGTGCATCAGCCGTCAGGGCGCCGAGATCACCCCGGCCCACCTGCTGTTCAAGGTGCTGGAAACGCCGTTCTCCGACGTGCGCCAGATCCTGGAAAACACCGGTATCAACCACCAGCAACTGCAACCACTGGTGGGCGACAGCCTGAACGGCGAGCCGCAGACCGCAGAGCCCTATCCGTCGTTTTCGCCCCTGCTGGTGGAGCTGATGCAGGACGCCTGGCTGCTCGCCTCCACCGAGCTTGGCCACACCGAGTTGCGTTCCGGCGCCGTGTTCCTTGCCCTGCTGATGAACGCCGACCGCTACCTGATGCCCCGGGTGGCCCAGGCCCTGGTCGAGATCAACCGGGAACAACTGCGCAGGCAGTTTGACCGGATGACTGAAGGCTCCGTTGAGCGCCCGCAACTGGCCGAAAAAGGTGCCGCCAGATCGGTAACCGAGACGGACCTCGACCCGCTCAAACGCTATGCCACCGACTTCACCAAACTGGCCCGGGAAGAAAAACTCGACCCGGTGGTGTGCCGGGACGCGGAGATCGACCAGATGATCGACATCCTCTGCCGCCGCCGCAAGAACAACCCGATCGTGGTGGGCGACGCAGGTGTGGGCAAAAGTGCCGTGGTCGAAGGCCTGGCCCTGCGCATTGTCAACGGCGACGTACCAGACCGCCTGAAACAGGTCGAACTCTGGACCCTGGACATGGGCGCCCTGCAGGCCGGTGCCTCGGTGAAAGGCGAGTTCGAAAAGCGCCTGAAAGGCGTGATCGAAGCGGTCAAAGGCTCCGCCACCCCGATCATCCTGTTCATTGACGAAGCCCACACCCTGATTGGCGCGGGCAACAGCGAGGGCGGCTCCGACGCCGCCAACCTGCTGAAACCGGCGCTGGCCCGGGGCGAGCTGCGCACCATCGCCGCCACCACCTGGCGCGAATACAAGAAATACTTCGAGAAAGACCCGGCCCTGAGCCGCCGCTTCCAGCCGGTAGCACTGGATGAGCCGACACCGGACGAAGCGGTCCACATCCTCCGTGGTCTGCGCACCGTATACGAAAAAGCCCACCAGGTCCTGATCGCCGACAGCGCCCTCAAAGCCGCCTCAGAAATGTCGGCCCGTTACCTGGCCGGCCGCCAACTGCCGGACAAGGCCATCGACGTATTGGACACCGCCTGCGCCCGGGTCAGCCTGAACCTGAGTACACCGCCCCGGCGCCTGAGCCACGTGCGCAGCCAACTGCACCAACTGGCCATGGAGCAGGACCTGATGAAACGGGAGCACGCCCTCGGGCAGAGTGTTGATTCAGAGCGCGAGCAGGCCCTGGAACTGCAGATGGCTGACCTGGCCGCCGAAGCCGAAGCCCTGGAACAAAGCTGGAACGACCAGCGCCAACTGGTGGCGCGTCTGGTCGACATTCGCGAGCGCCTGCTGAAAGACGACGCCACGGAAGCCGTCGCGGACGAACCCGCGGTTGAGCTGAGCGGGGACGACCATGAAGAACGCCCGGACCTGAAAAGCGAAGCCGCCGCCATCGAACAGGAACTGGCCGAACTCCAGGCCGACGAGCCCCTCGTTCACGCCCGGGTAGACGCCCGCCAGGTGGCTGAAGTCATCGCTGATTGGACCGGTATCCCGGTCAACCGTATGACCACCGACGAGCTGGAGAAAATCACCCACTTGCCAGCGTACCTGCAGGCCCACATCAAAGGCCAGGACACCGCCATCGACTGCCTGCACCAGCACCTGCTCACCGCCCGCGCCGACCTGCGCCGGCCCGGCCGCCCCATGGGGGCCTTCCTGCTGGTGGGCCCCAGCGGCGTCGGCAAAACCGAAACCGTGGTGCAACTGGCCGAACTGCTCTACGGCGGCCGCCAATTCCTCACCACCATCAACATGTCCGAGTACCAGGAGAAACACACCGTTTCCCGCCTGATCGGTTCGCCCCCAGGCTACGTCGGTTTCGGCGAAGGCGGCATCCTCACCGAAGCCATCCGTCAGAAACCCTATTCCGTGGTGCTGCTCGACGAAGTCGAAAAAGCTCACCCGGAAGTCCTCAACCTGTTCTACCAGGCCTTCGACAAGGGCGAACTGGCCGACGGTGAAGGCCGCCTAATCGACTGCAAGAACGTGGTCTTCTTCCTCACCTCCAACCTCGGCTACCAGACCATCGTCAACCACGCCGATGAACCGGAAAAAATCGAGGAAGCCCTCTACCCGGAACTGGCCAACTTCTTCAAGCCGGCGTTGCTGGCCCGAATGGAAGTGGTTCCGTACCTGCCATTGGGCGAAGACACCCTTAACCGCATCGTCGGTGACAAACTCCGGCGCCTGGCGGACCAGATCAAAGCCCGATACCACACTGAGGTGGAACTGGAAGACGGCCTGGTCGAAGCCATCCGCAGCCGCGCCACGAGAAGTGAAAACGGCGCAAGGATGCTG
>DASSWD010000097.1:0-3508 GCA_035705335.1 Marinobacter sp.
CTGATGACACGGCCGGGTGGTTTCGATGCACTGTACCGGCGGGTGCGCTCGCTGGAGTCCGCCGGCATCTTCGGCACCAGCGACTGGGCTCAGCCGGCTATTTTGCAGCCGGCACTGGCGAGGCACTCTTTGCGTGAGGCGGGGGCTGTTACCACCGTGGTGGAGGCTATCAGCGAGCTGCGCATGCTCGCCGTTAGCCGGGGCGATTACTTCCATCCTGGTATATCCGCGGAACAGGCGCGTAACTTCCTGACCCAGGTAATGGCCCTGAACCTGGATCTGCTGTCTGGTCAGCTCACGGAGGCCGACCGGGAACGCCCAAAGCAGCTTGGGTTTATTGTTCAGGAACTTTACCAATACCTGATCTCCCACCTGGGCTATGAGAGCCTGCTCGATAGCCTAGTGGCGGAAGTCTGGCGCTTGCTGGAGCAGGGGCCGGTGCAGGTTGGCAGCATTTGCGAGATGATTAGCCAGATCGCCAAGTGCCTTTATGACCCAACGATCAATACTACTGGCAGTGCCGATGCCACCCGTCTGGTCAATGCTTTGTTTTCGCCCACCCCGGCCAGTGCTGAAGACCCGGGTCTGACGCTCTATGAACAACGGCTAACGGAGATGGATGAACCCGCACTCGTCACCGAAGCCAAATGCTTTGCCCGCAGCATGCACGACACTGGCCTGGCCTCCGCATACCATGCCGTTATGCTGCGCTTTCTGCGCAACCATGAACGGGACGATCTGATTCCGGAAATACTGGGCCTGACCATGACCGGCCTGGACGATTTCCACTGCTACACCGACCTGGTTCTCGCCCTGATCGACGAGGCCATCTATCCGGAAACCTGCCAGGCCGTATTCGGTCTGACCATGATGCTGGAGCGGGGCTCGCTGTTCACGCCCTCGGTGGCCCAGGCCCTGTGGCGCCAAATCAAACTCAAGCTGTCAGCGGAGACCGCGGAAGCCCTGCGGGAGGCGTTCGGCGATGCCCGGTCGCCCCGTGTGTTTCTGTTGGCCGGGGTCCTTAATCTTCTGGGGCAGCCGCTGGGTGTGGGCCAGGGCAATAACCCCACCTGCCAGTCGGCCATTGGTTTGTCGGTGTGGGCTTCTGGTGAGGCCGATTATCTGCTCCAGGTGCTGGCCTGGGCCGCCCGGGACAACGAAGTGCTGAGCCGCTTTGAAGGCCAGAGCATCACCTCCAGAAACCTGGAGCCCGGGCTGGTTAAGGGAACCCCGGTCGATGTAGACCCGGTATCGCTGATTCTCATCCCCCATTTGGACCGAATCTATGGCGAGATGTGGCGCAGCTGTGAAGACCGGGATGACGATGCCCACCGCTGGATCAACCCGGAATTCTATGGCTGGTGGGTCAGCCACGGCTTCCGTGTGGTGGCGGATATCCACACCGGCGAGGTACGCGACTACGAGGGCTTTATCCGGTGCTTTTATGCCAGCTACCACCCTTATTACAACGGCAACATGCCCGTCATCCACGCCCAGCCAGCTGGCATTGCAGTAACGGATAGCGCTGCCCGTTTCGTCGGTCGCCATGCCATTAACATACTGAGAGTCGGGCTCAGCCCGCAAAACGAAATGCGGGTCTATTTCTTCAACCCCAACAACGACAGCGGACAGGACTGGGGCCAGGGCATTACCTGCTCTACCCGTGGCAACGGAGAGTATCGCGGTGAAGCTTCTCTTCCCATTGCCGAATTTGCCTCCCGCCTCTACGCCTTCCATTACGACACCCTGGAGCTGGGTGATGTCTCGGCCGTCCCCGATGCCGACGTGGACCGCATTATGGAGCTTGGCAATACCAGTTGGGCGGCAGCGCCCGGAAACTGACCGGTTTTCCATCAGCTTCAGGGTGTTTCCACCCGAGGTTGATTTCAGTGTGCCGGTTAGGCTGTTTGATGGTGCTGGTTTCTGGGGGGTTTATCGATTAACAGTGGTAGACAGACGTCGGGCAATTGGCTCATGTTCTTGAAGAAACCGCTGTAGCCTCTGCCATCTATTATGTTAAACATAAAATATTCATTGTAATACGAAATCAAGCCCTCTAAGCTACCGCCTCAATGAACAGATGACTGGAGGCTGTGGGCATGTCGGCTCGTTTTCTACGCGCTTTGGTGAATCTGCTGCTTGGGTTAGCTCTGGGCTTGCTCGTGGTGGCGGCCGCAATACTGGTGGGCGCCCCATTGCTCGGAGAGCCTTTGCTGAGTCAGTGGCCGGTACTTGCGCCCCAACCCGACCCGGCCTGGCAGGTATCTGTTGCCGGTATAGAAGCTGCTGTGACTCTGGGCCAGGGGGTACTGAGCGTCGAGCATTCAGGTTACGGCTTGCACTGGGCGTTGCGGGTTGTGGATTTTGCCCTTTCAGGGGCCCTGCTGATGGTCGGCCTTTGGTTGTTACGACGCTTTATCGGCGAAGTCGGTGATGGTTTGCCATTTTCTTCCGGCAGCGCGAAGCGTCTGCGTTGGATTGGGCTGATTCTGGTGGCCTTCCCGCTCTGGCAAGCCGTGCGCGACCTACTCTGGTACACCTTGCTCAGAGATGAGTTGTCCCAACAGGGCCTGGCATTGGTGTTTCCCTTTAAAACGCAGGCTTTAAACACCTTCCAGCTGCAGTTCTCAGTCGATTGGGGCTTCGCCGTTACGGGTATGTTGCTGCTGGTCGTGGCCGAGGCGTTTCGGGTGGGGGTGGCGTTGCGGGAAGAAAACGAGGAAATCATCTGATGGCGATTGTGGTTCGGCTCGATGTGATGATGGCGCGCCGGAAGATGTCATTGAATGAACTGTCGGCCCGCGTCGGTGTGTCGGTTACCAACTTGTCGCTGCTGAAAACAGGCAAGGCGAAAGGGGTTCGGTTTTCCACGCTGGAGGCCATTTGTCGGGCGCTGGAATGTCAGCCCGGTGACCTGCTTGAGCACGAAGAGGGCTCGCAATGAACGCATTATTCTGTTCAGCCTGGGTGTCGCTTTCTTTTACTGGCCGGGCGAGGTTTCGCCCGGCAAAGTTTGGGCTTTTTCTTCGGTCATCCAGCCGACTTGGCGAGAGCCTGGTCGATGTCGGCAATCAAATCGTCGACGTGTTCGATGCCAATCGACAACCGAACCATATCGGCACTGACGCCCGCCGCTTTCAACTCTTCATCATTTAACTGACGGTGAGTGGTTGAGGCAGGAATAGCCGCGCAACTCTTGGCATCGCCAATGTTCACCAGCCGCAGTATGAGTTGCAATGCATCGTAGAAGCGAGCACCCGCTTCGCGACCGCCTTCAATGCCAAAACTGAGAATTCCCGAAGCGGTACCGTTCATGTATTCCTGAGCCAGGGCGTGGTCTTTATGGTCGGGCAATCCTGCATAGTTCACCCAGCTGACCCGGGGGTGCTGCTTCAGGTGTTCGGCGATCTTCTGTGTGTTTTCGCACACGCGTTCAATCCGCAGTGCCAGGGTTTCCAGGCCCTGCAGAATATTCCAGGCGGCCTGAGCCGACAGGGCAGCACCCATA
>DASSWD010000098.1:0-2013 GCA_035705335.1 Marinobacter sp.
GTGATTGCCGAAGCCGACTGGACCATCGATATGGGCCCGGAAGGCGGCCAGCATGGCGGACGGGTTATTGCTCAGGGCACACCGGCGACGCTGACAAAGCGGAAGCGGTCTTTCACAGGCCAGTACCTAAAGGAGGTTCTCAGTGCGCCATAGGGCTTGATCGTTTTGCGTTTGGCGAGTGGGTACGGACGCATCTACTCGCCAAAACGAACATTAACGAAAATTATTTTGACATTTTCGAAAACGAATTTAGACTAATGCTCATCGATAAACTACTTCGTGGAGCGACCATGTCTGTGCCCAACCCCGCTGCAACCAACCAAGCCGCCACTGTTCAACCCTGGAACCGGGACGATCATCTGGACAGTCTGGCCGAGGCCGAGGTGGATGTGCTGGTGATAGGCGGCGGTGCCAGTGGCGCCGGGGTACTGTTGGATGCACTCAGCCGCGGGCTAACGGCCGCACTGGTGGATCGTCAGGATTTTATGGCTGGTACGTCCAGTCGCTCCACCAAGCTGATTCACGGCGGTGTGCGCTACCTGGAACAGGCCTTCAAAGGGCTCGATTACGGCAAGTATCAGCTGGTTCGTGAAGCCCTAGCCGAACGCAAACGCATGCTGTCGATGGCGCCACATCTGGCCTGGCCGCTGACGCTCATTACCCCGGTGAAAAGCCTGATCGGCCTACCCTACTACCGGTTCGGCCTGGGTTTGTACGACGTTTTGTCAGGTTCACAGCGCCTGGGTAAATCGCGCATTGAAAGCACCGCCGGGATGAAACGAGCCTGCCCCAGCCTCGACATCAAGCCTCTCAAAGGCGGGGTCAGTTACATGGACGGCCAGTTCGATGATGCGCGTTTTGGCATCGCCATGGTGCGTTCAGCCGTTGAACAGGGTGGTGCCGTTGCCAACCACGTTGAGGTAAACGAGCTGCTCAAGCACAGTGACGGCACAGTCGCCGGTGCTCGTTGCACCGACCTGCTGGGCAAGCGCTCACTGACCATCCGCGCCAAAGCGGTGGTCAACTGCACCGGCCCCTGGACAGACACCCTGCGCCTTCAGGCCGATCCGAACGCCAAACCACTGATGACCGTCTCCAGCGGCATTCACGTGGTGCTGAACAAAACCCTGCTGCCCGAAGGACGCGGCATTCTAATCCCGGAAACCGACGATGGCCGGGTATTGTTCATGCTGCCCTGGCTGGGCAAGACCCTGGTCGGCACCACAGACGATCCGGCCGAACTCAGCGACCGGCCCGAAGCCAGCCAATCCGAAGTCGACTACATCATCAAGCACATCAACGAATGGCTCGATGAACCGGTCAGCCACAGCGACATCAGCGCCACCTTCTCGGGTTTGCGCCCTCTGGTCTCCGACCCGGACGAAAGCTCCACCTCGGGTCTGACCCGCGATCACGTGGTCCTGCAAGACAAGGGCCTGTTCAGCCTGACCGGCGGCAAATGGACCACCTGGCGCCGCATGGCCGAAGACTGCATGGACATCGTGGTTAAAGCCAAAGGCCTGAACGCCAGGGCCTGTCAAACTCAGGAGTTGCGTCTGCCGGGCGCCAATGGCGACACAGCCGCCGCTGAAGCCGCGCTAAAAGACCTGCCGGAAGACATCGCCGACTATCTGTGGCAAGCCTATGGCGACCGGGCTCATCTGGTGTTGGCGGCGGGCTCCCAGGAACGGCTGGTCAGTGGTGCCCCTTATATTGAAGCAGAGCTTGCCTGGGCGATGCGCTATGAAGGCGCCTGCAAAGCAGACGACGTGCTCTATCGGCGGTTACGCGTAGGCATGCTCGATCAGCAAGCGGCAGACCAGATCGGAGCGCGGTTGCAGCAGTTGGTAAACGCCGCCTGAGCGCGGCGCACGGCGGTTTCTCATCGGCCCGGTGACGGGGTACACTATCCATCCGATGTAAACACCGTGACCCGTTACCATGCCTTCAACCCAGGCCATTCTCGAAAAAGCCAGCCAGCACTGCCAGCAGCGCGGTGAGCGGCTTACGCCC
>DASSWD010000099.1:0-3275 GCA_035705335.1 Marinobacter sp.
ATGATCCGGTCCGGCTTCATGAAGTCGTTGACCGCGGCACCCTCTTTCAGGAACTCCGGGTTGGAGACCACATCGAATTCCTGACTGGCACCGCGACGGTCCAACTGAGCCTGAACAGCGGCACGGACCTTGTCGCCGGTACCGACCGGCACGGTGCTCTTGTCCACCACCACTTTGTAGCCGTCCATGTGCTCGCCAATGGATTTGGCGACGGCCAGCACGTACTGGAGGTCGGCGGAGCCGTCTTCATCCGGCGGGGTGCCCACCGCGATGAACTGCAGCGGCCCATGGGCGACGGCCTGTTCAACGTCGGTGGTAAACAACAGACGCCCGCCTTCCACATTGTGACGAACGATGCTTTCCAGGCCCGGTTCGTAAATGGGAATCTGGCCGTTACGCAGCTTGTCGATCTTGGCCTGGTCTACATCCATACACAGCACATTGTGGCCCACATCCGCCAGGCAGGCGCCGGTCACCAAGCCTACGTATCCGGTTCCAAAGATAGTGATCTTCATGCAAAACGTCCCAGAAATTTAAGAGGATTCAGGTTATGAATTCTTGCGAGCCTGCCACAACCGCTCCCACGCCAGCGCGGTGCGTACAATGGTGGCGAGGTCGTCGTAGTCTGGCTGCCAGCCCAGCATGGCCTTCACCCGGGTGTTATCCGCCATCAGCGCAGCAGGATCACCGGCCCGGCGACCGGTCTCGGTGACCGGGAAATCGACGCCGGATTCGGATTTCACCACATCGATCACTTCCCGTACTGTGAAACCGCGCCCGTAGCCGCAATTGAGCACCTGGGACTCGCCGCCACCGGCCATGTAATCCAGCGCCATCACATGGGCCTTGGCCAGGTCTTCCACGTGGATGTAGTCGCGAATGCAGGTGCCGTCCCGGGTGTCGTAGTCGGTGCCGAACACGCTCATGCCCGGGCGCTGGCCGGTCGCACACTCGCAAGCCACCTTGATCAGGTGGGTAGCCTCCGGCGTCGCCTGCCCCAGTTTGCCTTCAGGGTTGGCGCCGGCGACGTTGAAATAACGCAGGATGACATGCCTGAGGCCGGACGCAGCGGACAGGTCCATGATCATCCGCTCACTCATCATCTTGGAAGCGCCGTAGGGATTGATGGGCGCCAGCGGCAGGTCTTCGGTCAGCACCGTCTGCTCCGGCATTCCGTATACCGCGGCCGTGGAGGAAAACACCAGGTACGGCACCTTGTGGCGGTCGATGGCCTTGAGCAGATTCAGGGTGTTACGGGTATTGTTGCTGTAGTACTTGAGGGGATTTTCGACCGATTCCGGCACTACGATGTTGGCAGCGAAATGCAGAATGGCGTCGAAGCGGTTGACCGCGAACACCGCCTCCAGCGCCGATTCATCGGCGAGGTCCCCGACCACCAGCTCGCCGGCGGTGACCGCCCAGCGGTAGCCGGTGGACAGGTTGTCGAACACCACAATGTCATGGCCGGCCGCTGCCAGCTGCCGAACCACGTGACTGCCAATGTATCCGGCGCCGCCGGTGACCAGTACCTTCATGGGCTTACACTTCCCTTCCCTGAGTGTTGCTCTTGGCTTGTTCCCGGCGCGCCCGGATGTCCCGGCGCCGCCGACTGAAGAAGTCACTGATGATATCGCCACAGCGCTCTTTAAGCACGCCGCCTGTGGCCTCCACACGCCAGTTCAGGTGGGGCTCTTCCAGGGTACGGCGAGCCGATTCCACCGCACCGGCCTTGGGTTCCGCAGCCCCGTAGACCAGTCGGCTGATGCGGCTGTGCACGATGGCTCCCACGCACATGGTGCAGGGCTCCAGCGTTACGTACAGGGTCGCCCCTGCTAACCGGTAATTCCCCACCCGGGCCGCGGCATCCCGCAGCGCACGGATTTCCGCATGTGCGGTCGGGTCACAACCGGAAATCGGCGCGTTGAAGCCGGCGCCGATTTCCTTTCCATCCAGAACCACCACGGCGCCCACCGGTACTTCGCCGATACCGGCAGCCTCTGCCGCCAGCGCCAGAGCGCGATGCATCCAGCGCTCGTCGGTGTCTGTTATTCCCATTCAATCGTCGCAGGTGGCTTGGAAGAAATGTCGTAGGTCACCCGGGACACGCCGGAAATCTCATTGATGATCCGGTTGGACACCGTCTCCAGCAGTTCATACGGCAGGCGCGCCCAGCGGGCGGTCATGAAGTCCACGGTTTCCACGGCACGAATGGCAATCACGTACTCGTAGCGGCGGGCGTCGCCCACCACGCCCACCGATTTGACCGGCAGGAACACAGCAAAGGCCTGGCTGGTTTTGTGGTACAGGTCCGCCCGGTGCAGTTCTTCGAGGAAGATGGCATCGGCCCGGCGCAGGATGTCCGCGTACTCTTTTTTCACCTCACCCAGGATGCGAACGCCAAGGCCCGGACCCGGGAACGGGTGGCGGTAGACCATGTCGTAGGGCAGGCCCAGTTCCAGGCCGATCCGGCGTACTTCGTCCTTGAACAGCTCACGCAGCGGCTCAACCAGCTTCATTTTCATGGTTTCCGGCAGGCCACCCACGTTGTGGTGGGACTTGATCACATGGGCCTTGCCGGTTTTCGAGGCGGCGGATTCAATCACGTCCGGGTAGATGGTGCCCTGGGCCAGCCAGTTGACGTCTTTTATCTTCGTAGCCTCTTCATCGAACACGTCGATGAAGGTGTTGCCGATGATCTTGCGTTTCTGCTCGGGGTCGTTGACGCCCTTGAGTTTAGACAGGAACAGGTCTTCTGCGTCAGCGCGGATCACCTTCACGCCCATGTTGCTGGCGAACATGTCCATCACCTGGTCGCCTTCGTGCAGGCGCAGCAAGCCGTTATCCACGAACACACAGGTGAGCTGTTCACCGATGGCCTTGTGCAGCAGGGCTGCGGTTACCGAGGAATCCACACCGCCAGACAGCCCCAGCAGCACCTTGTCGCTGCCCACCTGCTCACGGATCTGGCGCACCGCGTCGTCCACGATTTTGGCGGGCGTCCACAGGGCTTCGCAGCCGCTGATGTTCAGCACAAAGTGCTCAAGGATGCGCTTGCCCTGAAGGGTATGGGTCACTTCCGGGTGGAACTGCACACCGTAGAGGTTACGGCTCAGGTCCTGCATGGCGGCAATGGGCGCGCTCTCGGTGGAGGCCAGCAGCTCGAAGCCCTCTGGCATGGCCACTACTTTGTCTCCGTGGCTCATCCACACGTCCAGCAGCGACTCGCCAGCCGGGGTCAGGTGGTCGGTGATGTCCTGCAACAACGGGCCCTTGGC
>DASSWD010000100.1:0-2628 GCA_035705335.1 Marinobacter sp.
AGCTGGTCGAGGGCGTCGTCTGGCCAGGACTGACCATGTTCTTCGTGCCAGGCGTGGGATGGCCAGGGGAAACGGGTCCATTCCAGATTCAGCCCGTGTTTTTCCCGCAGGACCTCCAGGCAGCGGACAGCTTCGGCGACCACTTCCGGGCCGATGCCATCACCGGGGGTCACTGCAATACGGGTTTTCTGGGCCATGGCGGAACCTCCTGGGTGTCTGGGTACGAGAAATGATGACCTACCCAGTGTAGTGTCCGGGCAGTCAGATGCCAGTATCGATAGGTCGAAGGAATCGAATCGTTTTACGGATTTGCCGCCGATGGCTATAGTGGAGTCTGAACGACTTTTTTAGAGCGTATAAAGCACGTATAAATACCCAACTCGCTGAGCTGGAGCCCCTGTGAACAAGCCCGAAGTATTGTTTGATGAAACCCATTGCGAGCAGTGTGCCTGCGGCGAAGGGTTGGATTTCTCATTCAGTTTTGCGTTCCAGCCGATTGTGGATGCCGATAACAAGACGGTGTTCGCTTATGAAGCCCTGGTAAGAGGTACCAGTGGTGAGGGGGCGATGAGCCAGCTGTCGAAGGTGAACGAACGTAACCGGTACTCTTTCGATCAGATCTGCCGGGTCAAGGCCGTCAAGCTCGCGTCCCGGCTGGGCATGGAACCGATGCTGAGCATCAACTTCATGCCCAATGCCGTTTATAAAGCGGAATACTGCATCCGCACCACGCTGGCGGCGGCAAAAACCTACAACTTCGACACCAGCAAGATCATTTTCGAGCTGACCGAGGGTGAAGATCTGACATCGGTGGAGCATCTTGCATCGATTATCGAAGCCTATCAGGGCATGGGCTTCAGCACGGCCATCGATGACTTTGGCGCGGGCTATTCCCGATACAACATCATGATGCTCAGCCCTCCCGATCTGCTGAAGCTGGACATGGGGGTCATTCGCAACA
This sequence comes from Marinobacter sp., assembly GCA_035705335.1. Lineage (GTDB taxonomy): Bacteria > Pseudomonadota > Gammaproteobacteria > Pseudomonadales > Oleiphilaceae > Marinobacter. The sequence continues at coordinate 962 of DASSWD010000100.1, forward strand.
TCCACAAGGAACCGAACAAGCAGGCGGTGGTCCTAGGCATCATCACCATGATGCGCCAGCTCGGTGGCCGCATTGTGGCAGAGGGTGTGGAAACCGAGGACGAGTATTACTGGCTGCGTTCCCAGGGCATTGCGCTGTATCAGGGCTACCTGTTTGCCAAGCCCGGGTTTGAATGTCTGCCGGAACCGGATTTCCCCGACTGAACTGATACTGACAGGATGCGCGTGTGTTCTACCGACTGGTAACCCTGATCGGCGGCCTGGTGTTTGTGGTCGCCCTGTTCGCTTTGCTCTGGTTCTTCTGCAAAAAGTTTCTGGCCCATCACGGTGTGACCGATCAGCTGTCTGACCGCGCCACGGTTCTGGCCAGTTGGACCTTCGGCGGTATCGCCATTGGCCTCGTGTTCGCAGTATTTGGCGCTTTTGTGCTGGGCCCCTGGGCGTTCTACAGGACCCTGCGCGGGCACGGCGTAGACATTTCCGATGGCGCCGCCATCTGGTGGGGATTGGGTATTGTGGTGCTGTCTCTCGGCATCACTGCGGTGGGTTTCTTCGCGTTCCTGATGGCCGTTGGTGCCTACTGACCCCGCCCGATTCTGCTTTTCAGCGGCCTGCCGTGCCATCGCTGCCTGGCAGGCTGCGCATCAGATCCCGAAACCACACCAGCGCTGGTTCCCGTTCATAAGCGGCGTGCCAGTACAGATGCACATCGATCGCCGGTAGCTGTGCCGGCGGTGGCAGCACCGCGATGCCTTCGCGATCGGCCAACATACGGGCATAGGTTTCCGGCATAGTCAGCAACAGGTCGGAGTTCTCTACTACCCGGCTCGCCGCATAGTAATGCTGACAGCGCAGGCGAATCTGCCGCTGGACGCCATGGCGCGACAGCTCGAAATCCTCGATGCCCGGCCCCTCCGAGCGTGACGACACCAGAATGTGCTGTGCGTTCAGATACGCTGGCATATCCAGCCCCGCTGCCACCACCGGGTGCTCCTTGCGGGCCAGAACCACCAGCCGGTCCTGCCGCAGGCGCTCATGATGGGTCTGATTGCTCACCGGCAGCAGCACATCAATGGCAAAATCCAGCTTGCCGGCGGCCAATTGGCTTTCCATATCCCGCCTGGGCACCCGCTGGCTGACAATCTCCATATCCGGGTAAGGGGCTAGTTGGGTCATCAACTGGGGCAGAAACGTCGATTCCAGAACGTCCCTCAGGCCCAGTGCGTAGGTTTTGCGCTGGCTGGCCGGGTCAAAGGCGTGGAACTGGTTCACGGCACTCTGAATCTGCGTCAGCCCCGGCCGCATGGACGACAGAAACCGCCGGGCCAGGGGAGTGGGTACCATCTGGTTGCCCTGGCGGGTGAACAGCGGGTCATCAAAATGGTCACGCAGCCTCGACAGGGAGTGGCTGACCGCCGGCTGGGTCAGGTGCAGGGCCTTGGCGGCGCGGGTCAAGCTGCCTTCCCGGTAAATGGTGTCGAACACGTGCAACAGGTTGAGGTCGAGTCGATTCAGGGCCATGAGTTAATCCCGGGTTTCGAATAATTCCTGCTAATGATAAACGATAAGACCAATTCAGTCGCGTAATGCGGAGTGGCCTCCTAGACTGGAGCTATTCCACTGACACAGGCTCGCCCGCGAGCCGGCACCAGGAGCCAGCCATGGACT
>DASSWD010000101.1:0-2901 GCA_035705335.1 Marinobacter sp.
ATGCTCGACCTGCTGGCCGGCCCCGCCAGTGGTGATCCGTTCACCATACCCACGCCCGAGAGCCGCTGGCAGGACGTGATCCAGCAGGCCCCGGGCCGGCTGCGAATCGGTGTGTTTACCTCATCGCCCTACAACACGGAAGTGGCGCCGGAATGTGTGGCAGCGGTAGAGGACACCGCTCGTCTGCTGGAAAGCCTGGGGCATCAGGTGGAATACGCCCGGCCAGAGTTTGACGGTATGGCGCTGGCCCGCTGTTACCTGGCGCTGTATTTCGGCGAGGTGACCGCGATGATGGCCCGGGCTCGGGAGCAACTCGGCGCCAAAGACGCAGACTTTGAACTGGAAACCCGGCTGCTGGGCATGTTGGGCGACACCCTGCCGCTGGCCGACTATGTGCGCCGGCGCCAGCAGTGGAATGACTTTGCCCGAGCACTCGGGGCGTATTTCGAGCGTTTTGATCTGTACCTGTGCCCGACCACCGGGCAGTTGCCCGCTACCATCGGCCAGTTGGAAACCCCGGCGCACCTGAAACTGGTGGCCCGCCTGATGCTGAAACTGAAGGCTGGCAAACTGGTGCATCGCAGCGGCCAGGTAGACGCCATGGCGCTGGAAAGCCTGGCCCGTACACCATTCACCCAGCTGGCCAATCTGACCGGCACCCCTGCGATGTCAGTGCCTCTGCACTGGACCGACAGTGACCTGCCGGTGGGCGTGCAGTTTGGTGCGTGCCACGGTGGCGAGGCGGTGCTGTTGCGACTGGCGGCGCAACTGGAAGAGGCCAACCCCTGGTTCAGCCAGTACGAAAGGCTCGACAGCCGGTTGTGATCCGGACCATCAATCCCCACGTTTATCTTTGTAGCCAGAACAGGCTATGCTGTGAATGAGGGAGCTGTTTCCCTCATCACCCTGATGGCATCGAGGAGGCGCGCAACTCATGAACCAATCGATGGCAATCGACGATCTGGTATCCGTAGCACAGGCCGAAGCCATGGGGGAACTGGATGCCCCGATGATGGCAATTGTTCTGTCCAGTGAGCAGAGCTACGACCTGCCCATCAACTCTCTTGAAACCGATGCCGACAAAGCCCGCTGGGGGCTGATCCTGCGCGCGGCCCGCGAACACGTCGAAGCCGACGCCGTAGCCGTGCTTTACCCGGCCTGGACCACCATTCGCCGCAAGACCAAAGACAGTGAGCACAGTGAGCCGATCACCGCGGTCGCCAGCGAAGATGACACGCAGGACGACGGCGCGGATGACGAGGGTGGTCCCATCGACACCCTGTTCGTGCAGTTGCATACCCGTGACCGCATCTACTGGCGGGGGTTCGAGCAGATCCGCGATCCGCGCCACCAACGCATCATCGGGTTCCGCCGCATCAAGGCGCTGTCAACGGATTACGAACGGGATCAGGCGCCGTCCGTCGCGGCCTGGCTGAGCACTCTGTTTGAGCCACTGCCAGACGAAGGTCAGGAAACCGATGTGGACCGTGAGCTGGCAGAGCTGCTCGAAGAACCGGAGGTGAGTGCGGCACTGTATCCACGGCAGCTACGCGCACTCCACTGACCGTGAACTGATGGTCGGTGCGAGGCGTTTTGCTAGCGCGCCGACATCAGCGTCAGGCATAACTGGGCGTTCTGCACGAAATGGGCGAACGCCGTCAGTTGCTGTTCCGACGGCACGTAAGCCGCTGCTGTATTATCCGCATAGAACATCCCCACTAACCGCCCTTTGGCCGTCAGTGTGCCCACCAGGGCGGGCACTTTGCCCAGCCACCGATCAAAGGCAACGCCCTCTGCGCCTTTTGCCGGTTTGTAGATGGCGGTTGAACCATTGGGCAACAGACCTCCGAGCGCGCCGGTGCCGTCCTTGTGCACGATGAACAGTTCCCGCCACTGCTCTGTCCCGCGACCTCCGACTTTTCTGGGAATCAGGTCGTTACCGGTCCGATCGCTCATCAGAAGGGCCACCCGCTGCATACCGATGGCCCGGTGAATGCCTTCGATCACCAGCTGGCAGACTTCGTTGATGTCTGGCTTCTCGGCCAGGGTGTGGGTCAGATCCCGCAGAATCTGCAGTTGCAGATCCGCGTCCATCGCCGGCGCCGTCAGACCCGCGCCCGCCTGACCGCCCTTGCCGCCAGGCATCAGCGCGGCCACCTGTGGAATACCCAGCGACGACGCCACCTTGGTGGCTTCCTGGGCGTTGACCTTGAGCTGATCCCGAATCGCCGCCGGGGTTTCCCCCACATCTTCGGACAGTCGCTCCAGCACCTTGTCCATCTCCGCGCCGCTCCAGCCCTGCTCGGAAATGCGGGCCATCTCCACCGAGTTGCGCACAAGGCTACTGGCCATGGAGTTGGCCTTGCCGGGAGCCACCACTTCCTTGATGAAGGGCCCTAGAGACCAGGCCTCTACCAGGCCCCTAGTGATCTCGGTAAAGGTGGTATGCAGCACCGCTTTCTGGGCATCCACCGGGGATTCATCCAGCCGCAGCCGCTGCTCCAGTTCGGTGGCCTGTTCGGTTTCACAGGACCAGAACGCCAGTTCGCCGATGTTCATCAGCAGCGCGCCGATAAACACCTCTTCCAGGGCATGATCAGTGCGCTTGGGCATCAGGCACCGGGCCTGCACCGCCGCGTGCAGGGCGCGGGCCAGGCACCGCAACAGGTGCGGGCGGTCGTTGCGTTTCAGCAGGGTATCCACTACCAGCGACGAAATCGCCATGGACTTCACGGAATTAAAGCCAATCAACGTGATCGCACGGCTGACCGTACTGACCTGGGTGCGGGTCTGGTTGTAGAACACGGTGTTGGAAAGGCGCAGCACCTGGGAGGTGAGCTGGGCGTCGTTCAGGATCACGTTGGCCAGCTCGTTGACCGTGCTGTTGGTGCTGTCGGTCAG
>DASSWD010000102.1:0-2915 GCA_035705335.1 Marinobacter sp.
ATGGACTGGTGAGACGTAGATAACAATGCCAAACCTCGACCTACCCATCCTCGTTGTAGACGACGCCAAGTTCAGCAGTATGGTGGTTGGCCGCACGCTGAAAAATGCCGGATATCGCGACGTACGCATCGCCAATAACGCCCCGGCCGCCCTGGCGCTGATTGAACAACGACCGGTGAGTGTGCTGATTGCCGACTGGCTGATGCCGGAAATGGATGGCCTGGCCCTGACCGACCACGTACGCCAGCAGGACGAGCAGGACAACCACTACACCTATGTAATCCTGCTGACCGCCCGCGAGAGCGTCGAGGCGCTGTCCGAGGCCTTTGACCGGGGCGTGGACGATTTCATCTACAAGTCAGACATGACCAAACAGCTGATTCCCCGCATCTTTGCGGCCGATCGGATGGCCGACCGGCAGAACACCCTGCTGCGGGCCAACTCCCTGCTGATCGATAATAACCGGGAGCTGGAATCCACCAACATCATTGATCTGGAAACCGGCCTGTGCAACAACCGGTACGGGCGTGAACGGCTGGCGAAGATGCTCCGGCACGCTGAGTCCCGGGGCGGCTCCTGTGCTTACGTGTTGTGCGGTGTCCGCAACTGGCAGGCGCTGAAGCGCACGCATCCACCCACGGTGATGGGCGAGCTGGCCATCGGTATCGCCCGCCGCCTGAGCACACTGATCCGACCGATTGATGCGCTCTGCCGCGTGGGTGACAACCAATACGCCATCGTGGCCTATTTCCCGAACAGCGATCATTGCACCACCACGGCCTTTCGCCGGGTGTTTGATGGCATCAACCACAAGGCCCTGAAAACGACGGCGGGCTATGTGTCCGTGGAGGCCGGCATGGTGTTGTGCAAAGCCGACGCCCAGAACGGAACACCGTCAGTGCAGGAGATGGAGCGGGCCGCTGTTCAGGGGCTGGTAGATGCCTATGAAACCCGGCGGTTTACCGAAACGGCCCCTCAGGTTGGTGAGAAGGCCTGACTGCCTTGTCGGATTAGAAAGCGTAATCCAACTCCCCGCCATCACATTCGGTAACACTGATACACACATCACACACAGACATATCAGAACGAAAGACATAGTCTGCAGGGGTGGATTCAAGCAGTATCCCCCATGGCGGAGGAGCCGTGTAGTACCTCCGCCGCCATATGGGGAAAGATCCACCGGATTAACGAATTTTTCAGGCACTTTCGTTCTTTCCTTGTTTTTTAGGCCAGCTTTTTAGCTGGCCTTTTTATTTTCCCGTCCAGACTCCCCCGCACATGTTCCGTTATACTCCGCCTATAACGACTCAAAAACACAGTGCTGCCACCATGGAAACCCTCGGAACCGCCTCCATCGCTGCCTTGCGCCAGTACGTTCGTGCTGCCGAATCCGCCGGCGTGGACACCCGGCAGATTTTCGAAACGGTGGGTCTTAACCCGGCCATCCTGGACACCGATGACGGGCGCATCAACGGCGACCAGTTCCAGCAGTTTATCCGGCGTTTCTGTGAACAGACCGGCAACCCGATCCTTGGCCTGGAAACCGGCGACTTCGTTCAGCCCGGCTCCTACAGCGTTCTGGGCTATATCACCATGAGCTGCGCCACCCTGGGCGAGGCCGTGGCGCGGATTGCGCCGTTCGAGAAGCTGGTGGGCGACATGGGCACCACCAGCCTCACCATGAAAGGCGACGACATCACACTCACCTGGACCTGCAACTACACCGATCCCGTGGTACGGCCACAACTGGTGGACAACGTATTCGCCTCCTGGGTGAACTACGCCCGCTGGCTGGCCGATGACCAGAAGGCGTCACCCAGCTCCGTGAAACTTCGCCGCGCCTCTCCGGGTCCGGAATTCGAAACGGCTTACCAGCAGCGCTGGCACTGCCCTATCACTTTCTCGGCCGATGAAGACAGCATCACCCTGAAGAAACGCCTGCTGGAAACCCGACTGAGACAACCTGACCCCCTGCTGCGCAAAACCCTGGAAGCCCATGCCCTGAGCCAACTGGCATCCCTGGACACTGGCAGCGACCTCACCTCAAAAGTACGCCACAGTATTCAGCAACAACTGATGCACGGCATCACACGGCAGGACATGGTGGCGGACGACCTGGGAATGACCAGTCGTACCTTGCAGAGAAAACTCGGCCAGGAAGGCGTGTCTTATCAGAAACTACTGGATGAAGTGCGGCAAAAAATGGCCGAGGACTACCTCCGCAACAGCGAACTGGCCATTCCGGATATTGCACTGCGGCTGGGATACAGTGAAACAACATCGTTTCACCGGAAATTCAAAGCGGTAACGGGCAAGACGCCCGGAGAGTTCCGGGCGTCTGTAGAACAGTCTTAAAGCTTGCGACCCTTGCCAGCAGCAATCCGCAGACGCAGTGCATTCAGCTTGATAAAGCCTTCCGCATCCTTCTGATCGTACGCGCCCTGATCTTCCTCAAAGGTCGCGATCTTCTCGTCAAACAGGGAATCCTCAGACTTACGGCCAACCACGTCCACATTGCCCTTGTAGAGCTTCAGGCGAACGGTGCCGTTCACATAATGCTGGGTCTGATCAATCAGCGCCTGCAGCGCCTCACGCTCCGGTGACCACCAGTAACCGTTGTAGATTACCTCGGCGTAGCGCGGCATGAGGCTGTCTTTCAGATGCGCCACTTCGCGGTCCAGCGTAATGGACTCGATGGCACGGTGCGCACGCAGCATGATGGTGCCGCCCGGCGTTTCGTAGCAGCCACGCGATTTCATGCCCACATAACGATTCTCGACGATATCGAGACGACCGATGCCATTGTCACCGCCCAGTTTGTTGAGCGTGGCCAGCACCTCGTGTGGTTTGAGCGACTCGCCATCGATAGCGACGATATCGCCCTTCTCAAACGTCAGCTCGATATACGTCGGCTC
>DASSWD010000103.1:0-13947 GCA_035705335.1 Marinobacter sp.
GGGCGTGCCGAACAGGTTAGCGAGCACGGGCATGTCGTAGCCTTTGGGGTTTTCGAACAGCAGTGCGGGGCCGCCGGCACGCAGGGTGCGGTCGCAGATTTCGGTCATCTCCAGATGGGGGTCAACTTCGGCGGTGATGCGCTTGAGCTCACCGAGCTTTTCCAGCTGGTCGATGAAGTCCCGCAGGTCGTTGTATTTCATCGGCTGCTCCGTTCTATTAACCCCATACGATATACCCCAGTACGATTTACTCCACTACTACGAGGGTTGGCGCTGGTCAGACTGCTTGGTTTGGAGTCGGAACAAGGTGGGGGACGGCCTTCCCAGACACGCCGTGAACCCATCCATGGGGGCTTGGTCTTGCCATCCCTGGCAAGACACAGTCTGGGAAGGCCGTCCCCCACCTCGTTCTATCAAACAATTGAGTAACCGCAAAAACACGACAAAAAACCAAACGGAAATATTCAAATGCTTGAGTGGCAAAAGAGACGCGCGCTCAGAGCTCGCCAAGTGGTATCGGGGCAAGCTTCCCCGGACCGTGTCTTGCCAGGGATGGCAAGACCGAGCCTACAGGGACGTATTCACGGCGTGTCCGGGGAGGCTTGCCCCGATACCGCGTTTACCCCATCACCAGAAGCGCCAGGCAGCAACGTCCAGAAAACGCCGGAATTACCGGCGCTTCATCGACTGGAAGAACTCGTCGTTGGTCTTGGTGTCGCGCAGTTTGTCGAGCAGGAATTCCAGGGCGGCGACGTCGTCGTCCATGGAGTGCAGCAGCTTGCGCAGAATCCAGATGCGCTGCAGGTCTGCCTCGGACATCAGCAGATCCTCACGGCGGGTACCGGAGCGGCGGATGTTGATCGCCGGGTACACGCGCTTCTCGGCGATCTTGCGGTCCAGGTGCACTTCCATGTTACCAGTGCCCTTGAACTCCTCGTAAATCACCTCGTCCATCTTCGAACCGGTGTCAACCAGAGCCGTCGCGAGGATGGTCAGGCTGCCGCCCTCCTCCACGTTACGGGCTGCACCGAAGAAGCGCTTCGGTTTTTCCAGGGCGTGGGCGTCCACACCACCGGTCAGTACTTTACCGGAGGACGGAATCACCGTGTTGTAGGCGCGTGCCAGACGGGTCACGGAGTCCAGCAGGATGATCACATCCTTCTTGTGCTCTACCAGCCGCTTGGCTTTCTCGATCACCATTTCGGCCACCTGAACGTGACGGGCCGGTGGCTCGTCGAAGGTGGAGGCAACCACTTCGCCGCGCACGGTGCGCTGCATTTCGGTCACTTCTTCCGGGCGCTCGTCGATCAGCAGCACCATCAGGTGGCATTCCGGGTTATTGCGGGTGATGGACTGGGCAATGCCCTGCATCAGCAGCGTTTTACCGGCCTTGGGCGGTGACACAATCAGGCCACGCTGGCCTTTGCCGATCGGCGCTACCAGGTCCAGTACCCGGGAAGACAGATCCTCGGTGCTGCCGTTACCGGCCTCAAGAGTCAAACGCTCCTGCGGGAACAGCGGTGTGAGGTTTTCGAACAGGATCTTGTTGCGGGCGTTGTCGGGCTTGTCGAAGTTGATTTCATTCACTTTCAACAGCGCGAAGTAACGCTCGCCGTCCTTCGGCGGACGAATCTTGCCAGAAACAGTATCGCCGGTGCGCAGATTGAAGCGGCGGATCTGGCTGGGGGAGACGTAGATATCGTCAGGGCCGGCCAGATAGGAGGCGTCGCCGGAACGAAGAAAACCAAAACCGTCCTGCAGAATTTCCAGAACGCCGTCACCGTAGATGTCCTCGCCGCTCTTGGCGTGCTTTTTGAGGATGGTGAATATGACGTCCTGTTTGCGCGAACGAGCCAGGTTGTCGAGGCCCATTTCTTGCGCAATGTCGAGCAATTCGGGCACGGATTTCTGCTTGAGTTCAGTTAGATTCATAGTGTGTTGGATTTTCAGGAATGGAAGTAAACAACGTTTGAATTGACAGGGGCGCCCCTGAACGCATCGGTTAGTTGAAGCTGAAACTGGGTGTTGGCCAAGTGGAGCAACCGGTAGAGATAAATTCCGGGTTAAAGTTTGCTGAAGCCAGAGAGTGGGAACAATCGTTCGCCGGGCAAATGCATCATCGGCCACCCTCACAGCGTATGTCAAGACCCGCTGGCCAAATTCTGGCCTACAAAAGGGCACCCCTCTTCCCAACCACACCCCGGTTGGGGATACTGGCCACATCCAATCCTAGCTGGCGGAGCTTGTCATGGGCATCAACCCCAACAGTGAATTCAAACCCCTCAATCTGGCCATCCTGACCGTATCCGACACCCGGGGGCCCGAACAGGACACCTCGGGCCAATACCTTGAGGATTCGGTGCTGGAAGCCGGCCACCGGCTGATCGCCCGGCGCATTCTGCCCGACGACGTGTACCTGATACGCGCGATCCTGTCCCAATGGATTGCGGAGCCGGACGTTCACGGTGTCATCATCACTGGCGGCACCGGTTTCATGGAGCGTGACAGCACGCCGGAAGCCGTCACGCCACTACTCGACAAAGCCATCGAAGGCTTTGGCGAAGCCTTCCGGCGGATTTCCGCCGAGGAGATCCAGTCCTCGACGATCCAGTCCCGGGCGTTTGGCGGCATGGCCAACAATACCGTGATCTTCTGCCTGCCCGGCTCCACCGGCGCCTGCCGCACCGGCTGGCAAGGCTTGTTGAAGGATCAGCTCGACAGCCGCCATGCGCCCTGCAATTTCAGTGGCCTGTGCCTGCGCAAACCGGAAAAGCCGGTGCACAGGCTGAACGAAACCATTGGCCAGCGGGCCCTGCGCTGACGCTGACAGCCACCCGAAGGAGATTGTCATGACCGGTCAGACCCTGATACCGGTAGACCAGGCACTGGCCGAGATGCTGGCCAGTGCCAAAGCGCTTGAGAACATCGAATCCGCGCCTCTGAACCGGAGCCTGGGGCGTGTCCTCGCCAGGGATTACACAGTCCCGGCGGATGTGCCGCCGGCGGATAACAGCGGCGTGGATGGCTACGCGCTGGCGGTCGCCGATCTGGTTCAGGGACGGCCTCTGCCGGTGTCGGACCGCCTGCCGGCTGGCGCCGCGCCCACAGTCCTGAGGCCCGGAACAGCGGTTCGAATCTTCACCGGTTCTGAAATCCCTCCTGGCGCCGATGCAGTGGTGATGCAGGAACGGGTCGAGCGCACCGGCGACCAGATTGTGGTCCAGGCCGAGGTCAGACCCGGCCAGAACATCCGCCGGCGCGGCCAGGACCTGTCCGAGGGCGATCTGGCCCTGAGCACCGGCACCCGCATCCGCCCCCAGGAAATGGGGCTGCTTGGCTCCATTGGCGTGTCCGAGGTTGCGGTGTATCGCCCGCTGCGCGTGGCGGTACTGTGTACCGGTGACGAACTGGTGGAACCCGGCAAGCCGCTGGCGCCGGGGCAAATCTACAACTCCAATCAGTTTTTGCTGACTGGGCTGATAGCACAGGCCGGCTGTGAACTGGCCCACTACGAAACGCTGAGAGACAACCGGGAGGCAACCCGGGCATCCTTTACCAGGGCGGCACAGCTGGCAGACGTGATCATCACCAGCGGCGGCGTGTCCGTCGGCGAGGAAGACCATGTGCGAGCGGTACTGGAAACATCGGGACAGCTGTCCATGTGGCGCATGGCGATCAAACCCGGAAAGCCCCTGGCCTTTGGCAACTACGACGGCACGCCGTTCATTGGCCTGCCGGGCAACCCGGCGTCGGTGCTGGTGTGCTTTCTGGTGATGGCCATGCCCTACCTGCGGGCGCGGCAGGGTCGCACTCGGACGCAGCCCCGGGGCGTGACGCTGCCAGCCGCCTTTGAGACCCACGAAACCTCGGTGCGCCGGGAGTTTGTCCGCGCCAGACTTGAGGGTGACGGCTCATCGGCACGGGTTGCTGCCTACCCGAACCAGAGTTCCGGCGTGCTCAGCTCCGCCTGTTGGGGCGATGGCCTGGCGGTGGTACCTGAGAACACGCGGGTGACGCCTGGCGACCCGGTGCTTTACTATTCCTATGAAGAGCTCTTGAGTTAAGCCAACCATGACCGATTCCAAGATAACCGTCCGGTTTTTCGCGCGACTGCGGGAAGAACTGGGCACCGAACACCTGGACCTGAACCTGCCCGAGGGCAGCACCGTGGCCGACGTCCAGACCGAACTGGCCAGCCGGGGTGGTACCTGGGCACAACTGACCGGCAGCCAGCCGGTTCTGGCGGCGGTCAATCAGGCCATGGCCAAGCCGGCAACGCCGGTCAGACCCGGTGATGAAGTGGCGTTTTTCCCACCGGTAACGGGAGGCTAGGATGATCTCAATCCAGCAGGCGGATTTTGACGTTGCCGCCGAATACGCAGCGCTGCGCGACACCGACCCAAGTGCCGGTGCCATTGCCACCTTCTCTGGCCTGGTGCGGGATTCCGGCGACCTGTCCGGGGTTACAGGGCTGTTTCTGGAACACTACCCGGGCATGACCGAGCAGGTCATTCAGGGTCTGATTGATGAGGCTTCCAGCCGCTGGGACGTGCGGCGGGTTCGGGTGATCCACCGGGTGGGCGCCCTCGCCCTGTCCGATCAGATCGTGTTCGTGGGGGTCAGCAGCGCCCACCGGGGCGACGCGTTCGCCGCCTGCCAGTTCATTATGGACGCTCTGAAAACCTCCGCGCCATTCTGGAAAAAGGAACAGACCGACCAGGGCGAGCATTGGGTCGAGCAGAAAGCTTCCGACGTCGAGCGCACCGACGCCTGGACCTGAAACACTCCCATTTAAAGGCACAAAAAAACCGCCCGTGACACCGTCAGGGGCGGTTCATGTCAGCAACCGGTCAGAGGTTGCTGTCGAGGAAAGCGGCCAGCTGTGACTTGGACAGCGCGCCCACTTTGGTGGCGTCGACGTTGCCGTTTTTGAACAGCATCAGCGTCGGGATACCACGAATGTTGAATTTGGGCGGGGTCTGCTCGTTCTCATCGATGTTCAGCTTGCAGACCTTGAGCTTGCCGTCGTATTCATCGGCAATCTCTTCCAGGACCGGGGCAATCATCTTGCAGGGACCACACCACTCCGCCCAATAGTCCACCAGTACCGGAACGTCGGATTTCAGTACGTCCTGCTCGAACGATGCGTCAGTAACATTAACGATATTTCCGCTCATTACCTTTTCCTGATTCAGGCGCTCCGTGGAGTCGCTGTTAATTTGGCAAGGTCCCTACTTTACGCGATTGCCCGCCCGGATGTGAAGCGGGTAATCCCTTACACCCGCCATGGTCGGGTCCGTATTGGCCGCAGTCGGTTACTGACAGTTCCGGTGGCTTTCCCTTATAGTACCGGCAAGCACACATCACAAGGACTGCAACTTCGTGACGGCCGCATCCACCGCTGAGAATGCCGTAACCTCCCCGGACATGCTGGCAGCCATCGACATGGGCTCCAACAGTTTTCACATGGTTGTGGCCCGGCTGGTCCATGGCGAGATCCGGACGGTTGAGAAAATGGGCGAGAAGGTGCAGCTCGGCGCCGGCCTGGACGCCTACAACCGGCTCACCGAAGAGGCCCAGCAGCGGGCGCTGGACTGCCTGAGCCGGTTTGCCCAGCGGCTTCAGGGCATGCCCCCGGAAGCGGTCCAGATTGTCGGTACCAACGCCCTGCGGGTGGCCCGCAATGCGCAGGCGTTTATTGAACGTGCCGAAGCTGTGCTCGGCTACCCGGTGGAAATCATTGCCGGCCGGGAAGAAGCCCGTCTGATTTATCTGGGCGTATCCCACACCCTGTCCGACGACCAGGGTAAACGCCTGGTCGTGGACATCGGCGGTGGCAGCACCGAGTTCATCATCGGTCAGCGCTTCGAACCCCAGGAGCTGGAAAGCCTGCACATGGGCTGCGTGTCGTTCCGCAACCGATATTTTCCGGATGGCAAAATCACCCGACGCCAGATGGACAGAGCCATTACCCATGCCGAGCAGGAGCTGCTGAATATCCGCCAGCATTTCCGGGCGACGGGCTGGCAGAGTGCCGTGGGTTCCTCCGGCTCGATCAAGGCCATTTCCAGTGTGCTAACCACCCTGAAACTGACCGACGGCACTGTCACTTTTGAAGCCATGCAGGAGCTGCGCAAGCGACTGGTCGACATGGGGCGCACCGACAAGCTCTCCGATCTGGGCGTGCGCGACGACCGGCAAAGCATCTTCCCCGCCGGTTTTGCCATTCTGTACGCCACCTTTGCCTCGCTGGGCGTCCAGGAAATGACCTTTGCCGACGGCGCGCTCCGGGAGGGTCTGCTTTACGACATTGCCGGGCGCATTCAGCACGAGGATGTGCGCGAGCGCAGCATCAGCGCCCTGCAGGAGCGCTATCACGTAGATCAGGCCCATGGCGCTGCCGTAGAGGCCACGGCCATTGCCGCCTGGCAGCAGGTGGCATCGGCCTGGGATCTGGACACCGCGGTGGACGAGGACGTATTGCGCTGGGCCTGCCGGCTGCATGAGATCGGGCTGACCATCTCTCACAGCCAGTATCACAAGCATGGCGCTTACCTGTTGCGCTATTCCGATCTGCCCGGGTTTACCCAGCAGTTCCAGAAAGACCTGGCCACGCTGGTGCGGGGCCACCGACGCAAATTCTCAACAGCGGTGTTCGAGGGCATTGAAGAGGCGGACAAGCCCCGGCTGCGGTACCTCTGCGTGCTGGTTCGCCTGGCGGTGCTGATCCAGCACCCCCGGAATCTGGAGCCGCCCCCGGCATTCTGGCTGCAGGCGTCCGCCAACCGACTGGTGATCACGTTTCCGCCAGGCTGGCTGGATGACCGGCCACTGACCCTGGCGGATCTGCAGAACGAGCAGGAGTATCTGTCCAAACAGGACTTTGTTCTGGAGATTGCCGGGCAGTAGTCACGCTCCCCCGGCCCGCGCTCATCCGGCCAGTTCCGCCTCCAGGCTCTCAACGGTTTCGCTGACCTCCAGCCAATCGGCTTCGAGGTCTGCCAGTGCCTGCTTCCCGGCGGCCTGCACCGCCAGCTGTTCTTTCAACTGCGCCCTGTTGGCCTCGTCATACAGGGATGGGTCTGAGAGCGCCAGTTCCTGCTCAGCCAGCTCTTTCTGCAACGCCTCCATGCGCTTCTCAAGCTGGCTCTGCTGCTTGCGGTAGGGACTGAGCTTCTGCCGGATTTCCGCTTCCTGGCGCTTGCGGGCCTTGCGCTCGTCGGCGCTCAGGGCTCCGTCGCTCCCCGCACCGGCACCGGTGACCGGTGCGGGCGCTGTTTCTCCGGCTTTGCGGCGGTCCGCCAGCCAGCGTTCGTAGTCTTCCAGGTCGCCGTCATAGGGCTGAACCCGGCCATCTGCCACCAGCCAGAACTCATCAACGGTGTTGCGCAGCAGATGCCGGTCGTGGGACACCAGGACTATGGCGCCGTCGAAATTCTGCAGCGCCATGGTCAGGGCCTGACGCATTTCCAGGTCCAGGTGGTTGGTGGGCTCATCCAACAACAGCAGATTGGGTTTCTGCCAGGCAATCACCGCCAGGGCTACCCGCGCCTTCTCCCCGCCGGAGAAAGACCGGATCGGCGCCAGCGCTTCATCACCGTGGAAATCAAAGCCACCCAGAAAATTCCTCACCTTCTGCTCGGAGGCGGTCGGTGACAGCCGCTGCAGGTGCAGGAACGGACTGGCATCCAGGTCAAGTGCTTCGAGCTGATGCTGCGCAAAATACCCGATCGCCAGATGCTCGCCACAGGTGCGCTCCCCCGCCAGCAGCGTGCCGGCAGCGCGGAGCGCGTCCATCAAGGTTGACTTACCAGCACCGTTTGGCCCTAGCAGACCGATCCGGGAACCGGGCAGCAGGGTCGCCTGAATGCCGTTCAGAATGGTTTTGTCGCCATGACCGGCGGCGCCGTTCCGAATGGACAGCAAGGGGTTGGAGACCTTGTCCGCCACCGGAAACTCGAAATGAAACGGCGAATCAATGTGGGCCGGCGCGATCATCTCCATGCGCTCAAGCGCCTTGACCCGGCTCTGGGCCTGCCGGGCCTTGGTGGCTTTGGCCTTGAACCGGTCGATAAAGCGCTGGATCTCGGCAACGCGGGCCTGCTGGCGCTGGAAGTTGGCCTGCTGCTGGGCCAGACGCTCACTGCGCTGGCGTTCAAAGGCCGAATAGTTGCCGGTGTACAGCACCAGCTTCTGGTGGTCAAAGTGCACCAGATGGCCCGCCACCCGGTCCATAAAGTCCCGGTCGTGGGAAATGAACAGCAGGGTGCCGGGGTAGCTGCGCAACCAGTTCTCCAGCCACAAACAGGCGTCCAGGTCGAGGTGGTTGGTAGGCTCGTCGAGCAACAGCAAATCCGAGGGACGCATCAAGGCCTGGGCCAGGTTCAGCCGGATCCGCCAGCCGCCCGAAAACGAGGCCACCGGGCGGTCGGCATCCGCGTCGCTAAAGCCAAGGCCCCGTAACAGCCCCTCCGCCCTGCGCGGTGCCGACCAGGCTTCGTGCACATCCAGTTCGCCGTGGAAACGGGCCAGGGCGTGGTCGTCGCCCCGGGTTTCGGCTTCTGCCAATTGCCGCTCCAGCCGGCGCAATTCAGTATCACCGTCGAGCACGAAGTCCCGGGCAGAACGCTGGCTGGCGGCCACTTCCTGAGCCATGTGGGCAATGCGACAGCCGCCGGGCAGGGATACACGGCCCTGCTCAGGCGCCAACTGCCCCAGCAAAAGCTGGAACAGGCTGGATTTACCAGCGCCGTTGGCGCCAATGATGGCAACACGTTGACCCGGCTGCACCGTGAGGTTCACGCTGTCTAGCAACCAGACGCCACCTCGTTGTAAACTGAGATCGGTTATCGTTAACATAGATTCATACTATAAATGGATAACGGCCAGGGATGCGCCCTGATATGACTGCCTTCCAGCCCAATGCGATAACCCTGCCGGGAAATCTGGAGCCAGACAACCCGCTCTGGCGTTATGCCCTTGCCTGCTGGCAAACGCCGGGGCTGCCGGATCTCTGCCTGTCTTTACAGGTCAACGGCTGGAACGTCACACGGATTCTGTGCGCCGGCTGGCTGGGCCAGCAGGGCTGCCGCTTCACCGGCCAGGAGGCCGCTACGGTAACAGAGTGGCGCAGCCGTGTAACCGGGCAGATTCGTTCCGCCCGGCAAGCACTCAGCCGGAACCCCGGCCCGGCACAGGCGCTCAGAAAATGCCTGGCCGAAGCGGAATTGCAGGCAGAGCAAACCGAACTGGCGTTGGCCTGGTATACACTCAAGGCACTGGCTCCGGAGGCCAGCCCCATGGAAAAGCGCCACACAACGATTCTGGACAATCTTATGGCCGCCGCGCCTGACGACAACAGCGCTCTGATTGCCGGGGATTCACTGGCTTCATTGGCGAAGCTTCTGGCCAGAAGTCCTGCGGGGGGCCTGGCCACATGCTGATGAAATGGCTGATACGCCTGGCCTTCCCGGCGCTGGGCTTTTTGGTGCTACTCATTTTTTTCGGGCTGGGCGATCCCGAAAAAATATCGGGCGCGTCCGCTGGTGAAGAACCAGAGCCCATTCCCGCTTTTGAAGGCTTGCTACCTTCGCCAATACCCACCGAAGGACCAGAAATCGTATTCAAGTGGCAGGACACTGACGGCAATTGGCACTACGCCGATCAGCCACCCACGCAAGGTCCCTGGAATGCCCTGGCCATTGAACAGCCGCACCCGCCCGGCAACAGCGTTCTCCCAGATGTCGAGACTGACTGGCAAACACCTTACCAGGCGCCTTTTTCCCTGAATGGCGCCCCGGTCAATAGCGGTTCCTGAACGCAAACCCGCCTTCTGTTAACACATGTTCAGTGGCATTGCGCCGCTGAACCCGTTACCTTTTCACTCTGAAATTCTCATAGGGCCGAAGGCCCGCAATACCTGTTAAGGATCAAACCATGAAGAAAACTCTGCTAGCCGTCGCAATGACCGGCCTGGTCGCCGGCTGCTCCACCTCACAGGAGCCCCAGAACCCTCCCCTCGAAACGACCTCTGAGAAGGTCAGCTATGGCATGGGACTGGTCTTGGGTGAACGGATGACCAATGATTTGCCCGACCTGAAAATGGAGCAGTTCCTGCAAGGCATACAGCATGGCCACGAGGGCGATGAGGCAACCAAACGCTTGACCCGCGAAGAGATTCAGCAAGCTTTGATGGCCTACCAACAGGAAATGCAGGAAGAGCAAATGAAGCAGATGGAGGAACTGGCCAAGAAGAACAAGCAAGCGGGAGAAGCCTTCCTGGCTGAGAATGGCCAGCGTGAGGGCGTTGAAACAACCGAATCCGGGCTGCAGTACGAGGTGATTGAAAAGGGCAGTGGTGAGAAGCCAAGCGCCACCGACCAGGTGCAGGTGCACTACACCGGCGAACTGATCAGCGGCGAGGTATTCGACAGCTCACGTGAACGTGGTGAGCCCGTGACTTTTACCCTGAACCAGGTCATCCCCGGCTGGACAGAGGGCCTGCAACTGATGAGCGAAGGCGCCCGCTACAAACTGTATATTCCGTCAGAGCTGGCCTATGGCCCGGGCGGCAATCAGGCCATCGGCCCCAACGAGACCCTGGTGTTCGATGTTGAACTGCTGGCGATCAACCCGGGTTCCGGCGACGAATAACGCCGATACCGGGCACAAAAAAACCGGCCCGCTGGCCGGTTTTTTTGATCCTGCCGCTGCGGCTTCATGCCGAGGCCAGCTTACCGGCATGGGCATTGTGCAGATGCTCGATCAGAAAATCTTCCAGCTCAAACCGGCTTTCCAGGGCTTCACCCAGTTGTGAGAGCTGATCGAACAGGTCACGAACGTCCTGCCCGCTCAGCTCACGGTTGTCCAGCCGATCGTTGAAATTGAGCGCTATCTCGGTGGTCTGTTCAATGCGCGGGTAAACCTTCGCCGCCAGCTCCAGCCCGCCGTCGTTGAACTCCCGGGCTTCCTGGACCAGTTGCTCGTATACTTCAAAATGACCCGCCGAGACGTAGTCCACCAGAACGTCACACAGGCGAACGAATTTCTGGCGCAGCACATCCGGCTGGCTGAAATCCTGATCGCCGGACAGATCGCAGTACCTGACAAGCAACTCCTGCCGTTCCTTCAGCCAACGGTCAATCAGCTCGTTGACGCCGCCCCAGCGTTCCCGGGCGTTCTGGCAATTCTCCAACATGATGCCTGTCTCCTGTCTGGCGCCGGGTGTCCGGCGCGGTCCGCCGCTGTGCGCAACGATTCAAGTCAATTCAGCGATCAAGGTACCCCATGGCTGGTTGCAGCCGCAACCCTTTCAGCTACTCACCCATTCGTTCTTGTGGTAACGCCTGAACATCATCACCAACCCGATCAGAATCACCAGGGTGAAGAACACCGCCGTCCAGCCGGGAATGCTCAAACCAAGAAAGCGCCAGCTCACCTCGGCGCAATCTCCCGTGCCCCGTAGCGCGGTTTGCAGTACCTCAAACCAGGGCAGGACATCCAACAGGTAATCCACCGAAGGGCCACAGGCAGGCACCTGATCGGGCGGCAGGCTTTGCAGCCACAACTGCCGGCCAGCGACGCCCAGGCCAGAGCCCGCGGTGAGCACCAGCAAAAAGCCGTAAACCCGGCTGCCGAAACCGCTGGGCCCGTGCAGTAACGCCAGCAGACTGACCAGCCCTGCGCCCATGAAGCCAAACCGCTGCAACCAGCACAGGGGGCAAGGCTCCAGCCCCATTACGTGCTCCATGTAAAAGGCTGCGGCCAGAAGCCCGGCACACATCAAAAAGACCAGACCAAACACCCACCTGCTTGTCAAAACGTCACCCCGGAATCATGATGAAGACTGCAATGAAAGCGCCAGCCTGCTATTCTCCAGACAGACCGGGCATCGGCCGGACACGCCCCGGCAAGCCACTATCATCGTAACCCATGAAGAACGCCAAGCCTATGACCATCCAGAGAAATCCGTTCGCCTTTCTGATGTTGCTCCTGTGCCTTATGTTGCACGGCACGACGGCACTGGCGGAGGAAGACGAGGACAGCGAGGCAACGCCGGGCATCACCGATTACATTGAGATGGACCCGGCCTTTGTGACCCACGTCGGCGAGCCCTCGGACCAGGTCACCTACCTGAAAGCGGAAGTAACGCTGAGGGCGTCGGCAGAAACCACGCGCCCGGCGGTGGAAGCCCATATGCCGCGCCTGCGCCATGAACTGGTCATGCTGTTCGGCGAGCAGACCGACATCGACCGGCTGTCATCGCCCGAGGGCCAGCAGGCACTGCGTGATGAAGCACTGAAGCGGATCAACGCGGCGCTGGACGCGCAGAACACCGGCGAGGCGGTCACGGGCGTGCTGTTTACCGAGTTTGTGGTTCAGCGCTGACCGGTAACCGCCCGATACAGCGCACCGGCTCTTCAAGGACGATAGCGTGCGTCACGTCCGATGCGCGGTCTGACGCTGGCCCGCTCCCGGGCAACGCTCAGGTCAGGCCTTCAGATAGTCGGCCAGAAACTCGGCAAACGGCTGGGTTTCGGCCGCTTCCATGGCGCGCTGCTCGGCCAGCGAGTTGGACGCCATGGCGTGGTAGTCCGCCAGCACTTCGGGCGCAAGATCTTCCCGGCGCAGCTGTTGTTGGTGCTCCCGGGACATGGACATGACCCAGTCGCGGTGACCCAGGCCCGATGCCGACATGGCCTCCAATACCCGGGCTGAAGGGACAGACCAGTCGCTGCCCTGCAGCTTCGCACGCTGACAGGCCAACGCCTCGGCGTAATCCTGATTGCCGTTCCAGCCGTCCAGCAACTGCGCCAGTGGCGCCAACTGGTCGAACAGGGCCTCGGCGGCATCGGCCATGGCAACACGACTGCCGGCCCGGCACAGGGTCAGTTCCTTCCAGCGGCCACGGGCCACCACTTCCTTGTAGTTGTCGTCCAACCGGTCGCATTCGGCGTCGTTGATGCGCGGCGAGTCCTGTAGCAGGCAGTCCAGCAGGAACAGGTCCAGGAAGTTCATCTGCTCCCGGCTGACGCCCACCGGTGAGAAGGGGTCGAGGTCCAGACAGCGCACTTCGATGTACTCCACACCCCGGGCATCCAGTGCCTGAGTTGGTTTCTCGCTGCGCTCAGTGGTGCGCTTGGGCCGCAAGGCGCTGTAGTACTCGTTCTCGATCTGCAACACGTTGGTGTTGATCTGGATGAACTGGTCCCCCCGGCGGGTGCCAATCTGTTCGTAGGCCGGCCAGTTGGTGTGAATCGCCCGTTCCAGGGTCCGCGTGTAGGTGCTTAGTTCGTTAAAGCAGATGTTCAGGGACGACTGGGCGTTGTTGTGATATCCCAGGTCCCCCATGCGTAACGACGTCGCGTATTCGCCGTACCAGGTGCGCTCATCAAAGCGGGCCAGGCCGTGATCGACATTGGCCACGAAACTGGCATCGAGAGCCGGTGAGGCGCCAAACAGCAACATTAACAACCAACTGCGCCGGCGGAAATTGCGAATCAGCCAGAAGTACTGATCGGATTTGAAATCCTGCAGTGGGCCGGTGTCGCCTGCCAGCGCCTGCCAGCGCTGCCAGAAACTGTCCGGTAACGACAGGTTGTAATGGGCGCCGGCAATGCTCTGCATCACCCGGCCATAACGCACTGCCAGGCCCTGCCGGTAGACATGCTTGAGCTGGCCGATGTTGGAAGTGCCGTAACGGGCGATGGGAATACTGGGGTCACCGTCAATTTCGCAGGGCATACTGGCGGCCCAGAACACCTCGTCACCCAGGTTCTGCTGAACAAACCGGTGAATATCCCGCAGCGAGGCCAGCACCTCGTCGGTGCTCTTGCAGACCGGCGTAATCAGCTCCAGCAGCGCCTCGGAATAGTCGGTGGTGATACGTGGGTGGGTCAGCGCAGAGCCGTGGGCGTCCGGGTGGGGCGTTTGGGCAATAAAGCCCGT
>DASSWD010000104.1:0-2441 GCA_035705335.1 Marinobacter sp.
GACTGTTCGCCAAGACGGAAAGGCGCGGCGAGTGTGGTGCGGATTTTGTCGATGGCGGTGGCGAGGTTGCCGTGACTGTCGATGTCCGTCAGCAACACCGTGAACTCATCGCCACCCATACGCGCCACCGTATCCGAATCGCGCGTGCACTGTTCCAACCGACGAGCAACCTGAATCAGCAACTGATCGCCCATCTCATGCCCAAACTGGTCATTGATCGGTTTAAAGTCGTTGAGATCCAGAAACAAAAGGGCCAAGCCGGTATTATGCCGGTCTGCCGCATGCAGGGCCGTTTCAACCCGGTCGGAAAACAGGGAACGGTTGGTCAGGCCGGTCAACGGGTCGTGGTGGGCCAGGAAACGCAGGTGCAGCTCGGCGTCTTTCAGTGCGGTGACATCTCTGGCCAACCCAATTCTCAGACGATCTTGCTCGTACCAACGGGCAGACCACAGGATATGGACGACTCTGCTATCGCGGTGCTGGTAACGGTTTTCGAAGTTCATCTGACGGTTGCCAGCGGTCACGCTGGCCGCCGCCTCCAGCGTAGCGTCAAGATCATCGGGCAGAACGTAGTCGAAAATCCTGGTTCCGGTCATTTCCTGCGCGGTATAGCCCAGTAATTCCTCACAGGCGTCACTGACGTAGATGATCAAACCGTGCTCATCCACCACGAATACGGTATCGAGCAGGAGATTAATCAACTTGGGGTATATCGTGTTCAGATCAACAGGCATCGGCAAGGCCACTTACGTCTTCGGCGGATGTCTTTCCACTCAGCATAATGTGGAATCTCAGATACGGGTAGTGGAATTGTCCCGCAACGCCTAGACTGACCTTTTTAACCCGAGGCCTTACCGCCATGAGCACTCCCAAGCCCAGCACCGTTCGCGTTGGCCAGCGTTACCGGGCCAATCGACTGAACGGTCCCTATGACGCCATCGTGATTGGCTCCGGCATTGGCGGCCTCACCACGGCCGCCTGCCTGAGCAAACTGGGCAAAAAGGTCGCGGTGTTTGAACAGCACTACACCGCTGGCGGCTTCACCCACAGTTACGACCGTAACGGCTATGAGTGGGATGTGGGAGTGCACTATATCGGCGACATGGGCGCTAACCACACGCTGGGCAAGCAGCTGTTTGATCACATCACCGATGGTCAACTGAAGTGGGCGCCGATGGACGCGCACTACGACCGGATTTTTCTGGGCGATCAGCACATTGATCTGGTCGCCGGGCCGGCCAACTTTGCGAACGCACTGAAAGCGGCATTCCCCGGTGAAGGAAACGCAATCGACACCTATCTTGGCTACCTGAAGGCGGTCTCATCAGCCATGCCGAGCGTGGTGATCAAGAAAATGCTGCCTGAGCGCCTGGCAGGCCCCCTGGGTGCGCTTGTCCGGCGCCAAGCGCCGGCCTACCTGAACAAAACCACCCGGGAAGTGCTGGAGAGCCTGACCAGCAATCAGACCCTGATCGCCACGCTCACCGGGCAATGGGGTGACAACGGCCTGCCGCCGGCGCAATCCAGCTTTATTATCCACGCCCTGATTGCCCGGCATTATCTGCACGGCGGCTACTACCCGGTGGGCGGTGCCTCGGAGATGGCCCGGACCATCATCCCGGTTATCCAGCAAAGTGGCGGCGACGTGTTCACCTACGCGGATGTCACTCGGATTCTGATCAACAAGGGCCGCGCCACCGGTGTGCGGATGGCCGACGGTACGGATGTGCAAGCCCCTCTGGTGATCAGCAACGCCGGCGTGTTCAACACCTTCGGCAAACTGCTGCCCGAAGACGCCCCGCACCGCGATGACTATCTCCAAAAGCTTGGTCAGGTAAAACGCTCCATGGCCAGTGTGTGCCTGTACATCGGCTTGAAAGATACCGCCGAGAACCTGCAACTACCCAAAACCAACTTCTGGATTTACCCGGGCGCCGATTACGAAGGCCAGCTGCAGCGATTCTGGGAAGACCCGGAAAAGGCCGATATTCCGCTCACCTACATTTCGTTTCCCAGCGCCAAAGACCCAACCTTTGAAACCCGCTACCCCGGCCGGTCAACCATCGAAATCGTCGCGCCCGGACCCTACGAATGGTACGCCGAATGGGCCGATCAGCCCTGGGGCAAACGCGGCGAGGCCTATGAAGCCATGAAAGAGGCGTACGCCCAACGCCTGCTCGAGAAGCTCTATGACAAACTGCCGCACCTGCGCGGCAAGGTCGACTACTACGAACTATCCACGCCGCTGTCCACCAACTACTTCTGCCGGTATGAACACGGCGAGATCTACGGCCTGGACCATACCCCGGAACGCTTTGAGCAGGACTGGCTGAAGCCCAAGACCCGGATTCCAGGTCTGTACCTCACCGGACAGGACGTTCTGACCTGCGGCGTGGTGGGCGCAATGATTGGCGGGCTGATGACCACCATTGCGGTCAGCG
>DASSWD010000105.1:0-6039 GCA_035705335.1 Marinobacter sp.
TGGCCGGTGAAACCAGCGGAACCTGGCCAAACCAGAGCCGGTCTGGCGGTGTCGACGCGTTTCTCGCCCGAATTGACTCGACCACCGATGCCAGCAATCTGGTTCCAAGTCTGGCGTGGGCAAGGCAGGCGGGCTCAGCGGGCAATGATCAGGTCGTCGGTGGTAGTGTGGATGCCATCAGCCCGTTGCTGTTCGGGCAGGCGCCAGGTTCGGTGGATGGCACGGCCAACACCGGCCCTTTCTATTTCAGTGGCTCGGCCTCGGCAGACCTCTCCCTCACCCAGATCGGAACTGATGCCTCGGAAACCGTGCGGGACGGACTCTATGCGGGTGGCAACCACTGGTTAATTGGCGATGCCCAGCTCACGTTCGGGACTCAGGAGAGCGAGGAAGACGCGGACCAACTGACGCTGGTTCGAACGGTCTCGGATTCCAGGTCGGGGTTTGCGCTGGGTTATGGCTCCGGAGCAATCATCAGGCAGGCCGAGTCGTTCAATGATCAGAACGACGCCGCTAATGATCGCCTCAACACGGGCGTCTGGTTCGACGGCTCGGTGGTTGTTGGGGGCGACACTGACGGGGAGTTCCAGGGGGGGCTGACGGCCCCGGCCGGTGGTGCGGCGGTGCTGGCCCGAGGCAACGGTGACCCGGCAGAGGCACCCCACAGGAACTGGCGAACGCAGCTAACCGCTCCCGGATCGTCTGTGGTGGAACTGGCCAACTACCGCGATGATGAACTTGTAGCGCTGGTTGAAGACGGCGGCGGTCGTTTTGTGTTGCTGTTCAGCGCGGAGGGCAGACTGCTAAACGTGACGCCATGACCAGGGTCAATCTAGCCGGGGCCCGATCATACGGAGCCCTCTTGGCGGCTCGCGTCGGCGTAGAGTTTCAGATAATCGGTGCTGGTCACGATGCCGGCCGGTTGGCCACTGGCATCAATTACCAGGGCGGCGTTCAGTTGGTGGGCCAGCATCAGCCGCGCGAGCTGATGGGCGTCGGTTTCCGGGGAGGCCGTCAGGAAAGCGGGCAGTTCAATGTGCATCAGTGGCTGGACGAACATGGCGGCGCCCTGGCTGCGCAGCCAGGTCAGCAACCAGCGCATATCGATCAACCCGGCCACGTTATCGTCGGCAAGAACCACCAGGTGGTGAATGCTGTTGTCTTCCATGGCCGCCAACGCCTGTTCCGCGGATGCAGTGGCCGGAACGGTGTAGAGTGCCGGCGAGCAGATCTCGGCCACTGGCAGGTACACCCGTTCCTCGCGGCGTTCGCCTGCGCCTGCCGCGCCGTACTCCTGTAATGCTCGATGTCGGCCGCTGGCGGCGGCCAGCTCGAATTCCGCATCGGTGGTGTCGCTTTGCTGGCCCGGCTGCAGTGAACTGGAGGCATTCAGCTCGGTGACATCGCCCACACGCCGGCTACGAAACGCTTCGGGGAGTCGCGTTCCCACCGGTCTGCCTGGCTCACTGACAAAAATCGACATCCGAAACCTTCCCCCTGCGGCACGTCGGCCATCCGCCTGGCGCCTTATTTATCCTTTGACCGTTTATCGGCCGCTGGGTGCCACGCTGAAGGGCTGCTTTATTACACGTCGGTCACCGTTTGCGATACAGCCGGGCCGGGTCCACCCGTGTTGCCAGCGATTCAGGCAGGCATGCCGGCTGTCCGGTAAGCAGGTCACCAAGATACTCCGCCAACAGCGGCGCCCACGACAAGCCCTTGCTGCCCAGACCTGTAAATACATAAAGGCCCTCCTGCGCATTTCCGTCAGCAGTGGGTAAAGAGCCGGCGGCTGGCAGATAGTCGTGGGTGGTGCAGCGAAAGGCAGCGCGGGCATCGATTGCCCCCCTCCGGCCTTCGGGGCGCTTACGCAGTGCCGGAAGCATCGCCTCCAGCTCCCTGAGGTTTTCCTCATTGCTGGCCTCGGTGGGTTCCGGACTTTCGTCATGCAGATCAAAGGTTGCGCCGGTCACGGCCCAGCCATCAAGGGCGGGATTCAGGTACCGGACACCACAGATTACTGCGTGGGGCAGGTGATAGTCGCTCGCCGAAATACGGGTGACCTGGCCGCGTATGGCTTTCAGACGCAATGTGTCTCCACCGGGAAGCAATGATGCCGATGCGGGGCCATTTGCCATCACCACCGCATCCACCTGATGTCGTGCTCCGGAGCTCAGCGTTAAACACCATTGGCCATCGGCGTGCTCGAGTCCGGTAACCGAATGGCCAAAACACTGTGTGATACCCGGGTGATCGCACAGAGCTTCACAGGCTTTGGCCGGCTCCAGCCAGCCGGCCCCCGGGAACCAGAGGCCGCCGGTGGGAAGGGCAACGCCGGTGTTCTCCATGGCAGCTTCCCTGGATACCGGTTGCAGCAGGCTTTCGGGGTAGTGGTTGCGTTGGTTGAAACGGACCTGTCTATCCGCCTCCGCATCGGTGCCGGCTAATTGCAGCAGGCCGGTCGGATGCCAGAAGTCGTCGTGCCAGGGCGCGTAATAACGTTGTGCAAAGCTGAAGGCAGTTGCCGCTAACTCTGTCTGGGCGTTGAACTCCACGCCCAGTTTTACATACAGCGCCCCCTGGGCGTTGCCGGAGGCGCCTGCTCCCGGGCCATGTTGATCGATCAAGAGCACCGACCGACCACGCTGGGCCAGATTGCGGGCGAGGGTTGTGCCGGCAATCCCGACGCCAATGATGGCAATGGTCCGGGGCGCTGCGGAGAAGACGCTGTCTGCGGTGGATGCGCCTGGCAGGTAACCGGCCAGCATCTCCCGTTTGCGCCCAAACCCCGGAACTTTGTTTACGGCGAAACCTGCTTCAATCAGCGCGCGGCGGATGCGACCAACGGCGGTGAACGTCGCGAAGGTCGTCCCGGGCTGGCTGTGCGCCCGAATCGCAGATAACGCCTGATCCAACCACATATCGGGATTCCGCGCCGGGGCGAAACCGTCCAGAAACCAGGCATCGGCAATGAAATGAAGGTCCTTCCAGGCATCAAGGATATCGCCGAAATACAGGGTAAGGCGCACACGTCCACCACCCAGCGCCAGCCGGTGCGTGCCGTGAATCAGTGGGGGATACGCCTGCACCAATTCATCCGCCTGGGATGCCAGTTCTGGCCAGAGCGACAGCGCCCGGGCCAAGTCGGCGCGGGAGAGCGGATACTTCTCAACACTGATGAAGTGGAGCACCGCAGAATCATCAGTGCTCCGGCAGGCGACCCATTCGGCCCAGGTCGCGAGAAAGTTTAGCCCAGTGCCAAACCCTGTCTCCGCGATCACGAAGTGACCCGCTTCAGGAACCTCGCTGAATCGCTGCGGCAGATTGTTATGGCCAATGAAGACGTGGCGGGTTTCTTCAAGGCCGTTGTCACGGCTGAAATAGACGTCTCCGAAGTGTTCGGACTCCGGTACGCCGTCACGCCAAACCAGAGTCGCCGGGATCACAGCCGGCGGCAGGTGAGAGCCGGTCACCGATTACTCTCCGGTCTGGATTCGGGTCACGCTCTGAATGATGACCGGCGCGACAGGCACATCGGCCATACCGCGCATGCGGGTGGTTTCCACCCCGGCGATCCGGTCGACCACACCCATACCTTCGGTTACTTTGCCAAACACCGCATAACCGGGGCCGCGAACGCCGGCGTTCAGGAAGTCATTGTCGGCCACATTGATGAAGAACTGGGATGTGGCGGAATCTGGCTCATTGGTCCGTGCCATGGCAATGGTGCCGCGCAGGTTGGGCAGAGTGGGGCTGGCTTCGTTGACGATGGGGTCGCGGGTGGATTTCTGGCTCAGGTCCTCGGTGAAGCCACCGCCCTGAATCATGAAACCCGGAATCACGCGGTGGAACACGGTATCGCTGTAGTAGCCGTCATCCACGTACTGCAGAAAGTTACTGACGGTCGCCGGCGCAACATCCGGGCGAAGTTGCAGGGTAAAGGCACCTTCTGAGGTTACGAACCGAACCTGCGGCAATGGCTCTGAGTCGGTCTGTGCGAAGGCTGAGCCGGCACTCATCAGGATGGCAGTCAGCAAAAAAAGAAGGCGGTTAACGAACATCGTAGGTTTTGCAGGATTTGTCATGTTCCGGGCTCTCATGGGTACAGAATTGAGCAGGATCTTAACAGATCCTTACCGCAATACGGTCAAAATGGAACAGCAGGGTGACCGGTCTTCCGCTATTCTTCTTTTGTTATGTCAGACAATCCTAGCCGGGCCGGGTTGTACGGTCATCACTGGACACGCAGGAGACTCGAGTGAACATCCGCCAAGGGTATGAAGAAAAATCCCGGCTGGGCCGGTTGCTGCTGAATCGTGGTTATCTGTCCGAAGAGCAACTGAGCGAAGGGTTGCGCCGCCAGCGTGAAACCGGGCAAAAGCTCGGTGAGGTGTTGGTAGCCTCTGGCTGGATTACCGAACGCGATCTGAACCGGGCGCTTCGGCACCAGGCACATTACCGCAACGCAGCGGCACTGATGACAATGGTGGCTTTGCCTTTTCAACCGCTGGTCAGTTTTGCCGCAACGCCCGCCGAGGCATCGGCGAATACGGCCCATGCAGGGCAGATGATGGCTGGAGGGGGGCTGGCGGCGCTCACAGACGAAGAGATGGCAGGGGTGGCTGCCCAGAGCAGCGCAGGCCTGCTTGAGCGGATTGCCGCTGTATCCGACATGACAGCTGCCGCCACTACCGACGACCCTTTAAATCCTACAACCATTGATGCCGTTGAGGGGCTGAGGCTTGCGGCCAATGTGTTTGTTCCGGTGTTGAACTTTCTGGATTCCGAATTGACCGTTTCAGGTGTGTACTACCGGGACGGACAGCCACGGTTCTCTCTCCGTGACGATGGGGCTCTAACGCTGGCGTTGCCCGAGCGTATTGAAGAAATCCGGATGGACAATATACGGGTGTCTGGGGGGCTGACGCCCGCCATGGGTGATATCAGTCTGCGGGATATTCAGTTTGATCCTGCGTCCCGGATGACCCTGTACACCCGTTGACGCCA
This sequence comes from Marinobacter sp., assembly GCA_035705335.1. Lineage (GTDB taxonomy): Bacteria > Pseudomonadota > Gammaproteobacteria > Pseudomonadales > Oleiphilaceae > Marinobacter. The sequence goes on from DASSWD010000105.1 coordinate 5,008, forward strand.
AAGCACCCTGCCGGCCGGCATTTCGCCGGCCAATGCAGGAAGATCTGGGTTACGGTTCAGGATCAGGCGCTGGCCAGAACGTTGCGGCTGGAAACGCTGGTTTGCTCGCCTTTGGCGCCATACAGCTTTGGCTGGCTGGAGGCACCCCGGAAAATATCGGTCAACCGGGAGAGGCGCTTCTGCAGGTGGCCCACTACACGGCCGTTTTGCTGATTCAGGCTCTGGCACTGTCGCAGCTGTGCGTCAGCCTGTTTCCAGAGCTGGAAGAGATCTTCGAAGCCGCCGGCACGGATGAACACAGAGGGTTCCCCAGAGCCAGGCCGAAAGCCCATGGCGACGAGCAGGTGAATCTTTTGCCTGGCGCGCTCGCGGATGCCCTCAAGGATCTGGTTTTTCTGCTCAGTCAGCTGTTGCAGGTCTGCCACCTTGGCAGAGGCAAGCACGTCTTTTTCCGTGGAGAGGAGTTCCGCCAACGAGGCCAGTTGGCGGAGATCTTCATTCAGAAGGCTCTTCAGTTCATCGATTGCAGCCATGATTTACTCACCCAAAAATGCTGTTATCCATCTCAAGCATTTTCTGGGCCAGTTTCTCCGCATCGATCTTGTAGGTGCCATTTGCCAGGGCAGTGCGGATCTGTTCGATGCGGTCATCGTCCATTTCCGGGTAATCGCCCAGCTTCTGTTCCAACTGCTTCAGGTTCTTGGCCTGATTGCTGAGGCTGACATTCTCACCCCGTGCTGCAGGGCTCTGGGCTTTCGCCTGCTCCCCGGCGTTGCTCTGGGGCGCCTGGCTTGCACCAGACTTGTCGGCTGTGGTGCGGTTGGTGTTGACCTGGCCGGGGCCAATTCCATTTAAGTCAACGGACATAAAGTTACCTGCTTGTCTGTGGGCCACGTGGTTGTGCGGCGAACTTGAGTTTATGCCTTTTTTATCGGCAAGGCTTAGCCATACTTTAGTCTTCAGGCGGAAAAAATTTTCCGCTCTGGAGGCCGCCGGTCTGGCGGTCCGGGCTACATGGGAATTTCGACCCGC
>DASSWD010000106.1:0-4079 GCA_035705335.1 Marinobacter sp.
GATAAAGGTCCACAACCGTGACAACACACCAATCCTCGCTTGAGCGCAAACTGGGCATCACCGGCAAATTGCTGCTGGCCCCTGTCTTTGTGCTGATTCTGTTCGCTGTGGTGACCGCTTACAGCATCCGTGAATTTCAAATACTGGACGCCAGTATGAACACCGTCGCTCGGGACCTGGCGCCGGATACGGCGGTGGCAACCGATGCCCTGGTCAACCTCTATCGGTTGCGGCTGCGGGTGTTCGATTTTACCCGGTCGGGCGATGCGCAGGCACTGGAGCGCTATCAGGCTCTGTTACACGAGTTGCAGGAAGGCGTGGACCGCGCCCAGACCAGTATCCAGAATCCAGAGCGCGCCGCGCTGGTGGACCAGATTGACGAATCCCTGCGCCAGTATAATGATCTTTTCACCAATACGCTGGTACCCGCCAAGCAGGCCATGATCGTGATCAGGGACGAACTGGACCTGATCGGGCAGCGTGCAGCCAAAGACCTGACCAGCGCCCTGAACACCAGCCGGCAGATCGACAGCGCCAACTCCCTGGTGTCCCCTCTGCTGTCCCTGCTGACCGATACCCTGCGCATCCAGGCCATGGCCAACCGTTACTTTGACAACAATGCCGAAGCATCAAGAGCAGCCCTGGTTGAAGCCGTGGAAAAGTTCTCAACGGACATTGGCAGGCTGAACCCGGACGACGTCAGCCCGGGTATTCGTTTCCCGCTGCGACTGGCGATAAGCAACATGGAAGAGTATCAGGATGCCGTTAACCGTGTGTTGGAGCAGCAGGACATCGTGGTCAGCACCAAGGCTCAACTGGATGCCCTCGGGCCTGAGATTGCCGATATGGCCAGGCGCTTGGAAGGCAGCGTGTTCAATGAGTTGGAAGCAGTAGCTGATAAAGCCAATAAAGAAACCAACCAGGCGCTGATGGTCACTGTAGTGGCTTTCCTGGTATCGATTGGACTGGGCCTGATTGCGGCTATCTGGATCAGCCGCCTGGTTGCCTCCGGTGTGAAAACCGCCCAGCGTGAAATTCTCGCTTACCTGGCCGCGATAGAACGCAATGAAGGTCAGCTCTCTACCCGCTTGACACCAGGTCGTGCCGATGAGGTTGGCGACTTTATCAACGCCGTGAATGCGTTTCTTGAAACCCTGGAGGAAACCATTTCACGGATCATTGCCTCTTCACGCAGTCTGAACCAGGAGTCGGATTCGCTGTCGGCGGTGACCGAACGCACTCGGCACAGTTCTGAACAGCAGCGGGACCAGATTACCCAGGTATCGGCCGCCATGCAGGAGATGGTGTCGACATCGGAAGAAATCGCGTCCAACACCAACATGACCGATGAATCCGCCCGGCAGGCCGAGACACTGGCTCAGTCCGGTCAGCAGACGGTGTCCGGAGCAGTGCATTCCACCCAGGCCCTGGCCGAGCAGATCACCGCAGCGTCTGCCCGCATCCGTGAACTGGAAGCCCAGTCGGAGAATATCGGTGCCGTACTCGATGTCATTCAGGGGATCGCTGAACAGACCAATCTGCTGGCCCTGAATGCTGCCATTGAAGCGGCCCGGGCCGGCGAAGCCGGGCGCGGATTTGCCGTGGTCGCGGATGAGGTCCGTGGCCTGGCCAGGCGGGTACAGGAATCCACGGTGAATATCGAACGGATTGTGTCCGGGTTGCAGAGCAATGCGGCGGGCGCCGTGGTGGATATGGACAAAGCCAAACAGATGGCCGGCGAAGCCAGTGCGCAGGCCGGCCAATCCGGCGAGGCACTGTCGAACATTCTCTCTGCCATTAACCAGATTGTTGAGATGACCACCCAGATCGCCAGCGCCACCGAGCAGCAGCGCGCCACCGCGGCAGAAATGACCCAAAGCATGGAGATCAGCAGCGAAGCCATCGACCGCCTGGCAGACGATGTGGCGCTGATCAACCAGTCCAGCCAGACACTCGCCACCACGGGTGAAGGGCTGGATAAACTGGCGCAGAAGTTCCGCGCCAGTCACTGAACCACCAGCCTGGCCCGTCGATGATGAGGGCCAGGCCGGAAACCGCTATGGAGCGATGATGCCCAATCGGGCATTGACCGCATCCCGTACTTCCCGGTACCGGTCCGCGTTCTTGATCAACCTGTCCAGATTGTCTTCCGGGAACATGGCTTTTTTCTTTTCCTCGGCGCCTTCGTTGCTGAAAACAGCCGGCATCAGTTGCTCCAGGCAGCGCAGCATCACCTCCGGCGATACCGAGGCCCCCGGAGAGGCGCCCAGAAGCGTGCCGTAGGACCTGTCACTGGATACGACGACTTCCGTGCCCATCTGCAGGTCGCCATCCTTGATGATCTGGACCCGCTGGCCAGCGTCCACGGCCTTCCAGTTGAACTTCTTACTCATGCCCGGGGCGAAATCATCCAGCTCCTTGAGCATGCTCTTCTCACCCTTGAAGGTCTCGGAGACCAGATACCTAACCAACGGGAAGTGCTCCATCGCTACGTTGAGCAGGTTCGGGATGTCGTGCAAGCGCATGGCTTTCAGATAGTCCAGGAAGCTGCGCCCCCGCTCCAGAACCGGCTTGAATGACGCAAAGGGGCCGAATAGCAGGTAATACTGGCCGTCCGATACCCGCAGGTCCAGGTGCGGCACCGACATGGGCGGTGCGCCAACTTTCGCCTTGCCGTAGGTTTTGGCACGGTAGTGTTCGGCCTGCTCTCTGGTAATGGGGGCCTGCAGGAAGCGTCCCCCCACCGGAAAGCCGGTAAACCGGTGGGCGAATGGCAGGTGGCTTTTCTTGAGGATCGGGAAAGCACCACCGCCCGCGCCGACAAACAGCACATCGGCACGGTACTGCTTGGGCAATCTCTCACCGGTGTGGGTTTCAATCAGCCAGGTGCCAGACGGGCTCTTGTGCACGCGCTTGACATGAGTGTTGTACTCAATCCGCACACCCAGTTCATTTACCGCGTAATTCGCCATTTGCTCGGTTAGCGAACCGAAATTCACGTCGGTGCCGGTTTCAATCACCGTCGCGGCCATTTTGTGGTCCCGTGGCCGCTCCTCCATGGTGTAGGGAATCCAGCGTTTGATTTCGTCGAAATCCTCCGAGTACTGCATGGTCTCAAAGAAATGGTGGGCCGACATTTCGCTGAACCGCAGGCGCAGCTCTTCAATCGAGGATTCTGAAACAATGGTGCAGTGTTTGGTGCGGTTGATGAATGACCGGGGGTCTTTGATCGCGCCCGTTTCAACCAGGTAGGCCCAGAACTGTTTGGCTACGTTGAACTGGGCGTGAATCTTCAGCGCCTTTTTGACCGAAATAACTTCCTCATCCACCGGCGTGTAGTTCAGTTCGCAGTTGGCCTCATGGCCGGTGCCGGCATTGTTGAACACCCACGAGTTGCCGGCACCGGCATGGTCCAGCCGCTCAAGAATGGTTACGTCCAGCTCCGGGGCCAGCTCCTTTGCCAGCACCGCAAAGGTTGTCCCCATAATACCTGCACCAATAATCACCACGTTCATAGGCTCTGTTTTCCCTCGCAGATGGTCGGATGTGTTCCGTAAAGTCGTTCGTGACACATTACCACGGCGGACTGCCGCTCCAAAGTCGGAGCGCCCCTAAACCCTTGCTTTCGCCACGTTTGGTAAAAACCTGAGCCGGCACTTTCCCGATTCCGCACTTTACGTTAAGGTAAATCGGCGGTCGGCATCCACTGAATTCCGCCACGCGGTCTAAACTGACATTGACTACACTCCCAAAAGGCGTGTAGCTCCTCAAGCCACTACCCCAGGACGAGGACCATGACAACAACAAAACCGACGGTTGTGTATTCCCCTGCTTTCACGGACGGTGCGGAGTTTCGCATTCCCACCTTCAAGCTCCTTAAGCAGGACGGCAAGCTCTACAAAAGTGCCAAAGCCCCTGATCTCGACAAGGACAAAGCCCTGCGTATCTACCGGGCGATGGTCACCACCCGCATTCTGGATGAACGCATGATGGCCGCCCAGCGCCAGGGCCGCCTGAGCTTCTACATGCAGTGCACCGGTGAGGAAGCAGCGGTAATCGGCAGCGCTGCCGCCCTGGAT
>DASSWD010000107.1:0-11790 GCA_035705335.1 Marinobacter sp.
GCGATACGAGCTGAACCAGGCACGAGCCGATTCGGTGCAGCGCCTGGGGGCTTACAAGACATCGCTCCTCGCCACCATCGACCGGCATTCCTACCTGCCCCGTGTACTGGCCTCCGATCCCCGTATTGTGAGCGCACTGGAAAACCTGGAAAGCCCGCCTGTGCGGGGTTATAGCCCGGAATCGGGCCTGCTGCTGGATCTCAATCAGAAAGCGGAGTCGGATCAGATTTTTCTGATGGACAGCACCGGGTTGACCCATTTCTCCAGCAACTACGCGGCGGACACCAGCTTTGTCGGGATCAATTACGGGTTCCGGCCCTATTTTCGTGACGCCATGGCGGGTGATTCGGGGTTTTACTTTGCGGTAGGCGCCACCTCCGGGGTGCCGGGGTTGTTTCTCTCGGCGCCGGTGCGCGGGGAGTCGGGCAGAAAACTGGGTGTCATCGTCATCAAGATCGATTTAGCCAAGCTGGAGCAAAGCTGGCTCAATTCCGGCGATGCGGTCTGGGTAACCGATGAGAATGGCATCGTGTTCCTGGCCTCGGACTCTCGCTGGCACTATGTCGCATTTCGCCCGATCTCTGATGCGCTGACCGCAGAACTGAACGAAACGCGGCAATACGGCAGAGACCCGGTTGAATTGTTGCCGCGGGTTTCCCAATGGCAAGCCGATGGCTGGTCCATCTTCGACCTTGCTGACGCCGGGGCGCAGGTGGTGTTTGGCTCAGCCATCCCCGGCTACCCCTGGGCCATGCACCTGCGGGTGCCCCTGCAACAGATCCGGGTTCAGGCCGGCATAAAACAGTCGTTGGTCGTGCTGCTCTACGCGGCGTTTGCGGCGGCCAGTCTGTTCTACCGTGAACGACGTCGCAGAACCCAGGCCCAGGACGCGCTGGCACGCCTGACGGCCGAGCGGGAGTCGCACCAGCGGGCGATCATCCAGAACACCGACGTTGGATTGATCAACCTCGATGATCGTTTCACCCCCATCTTCCTGAACGAGCAGGCTCGTGCGCTGTTCCGCCTTGATGCCGCTGATCACCGTTTTGCCCCTGTTGACCTGATCGACCCATGGGATCGCCATGCGTCTGGTAAGGGCGCCGTCAAGGCCGAGGGCGTCCGGGCGGATGGCAGCCGTTTTCCGGTGGTGTACACGCTGAACCCCATCCGGCTCGGCGAGACGGACGAGTACATCCTGACCATCCAGGATGTGACCGAGCTGACCGCCGCCCAGGATGCTCTGGAGAAAATCAATCGCGCGCTGGAACACCGGGTCAGGGAGCGAACCCGTGATCTGGAGGAGGCTCAGGCGGCGCTCGCCCAGAACCAGAAACTGGCGGCCCTGGGCCGGATGTCCGCGGCCATTGCCCACGAGATCAATCAGCCGATTACGGCAATGTCCAATTTTGTGGCCAGCAGCCAGGTGCTGATTGAACGCGACGACAAAGCGATGGTCTCGGCGAACCTCGTCAAGATCGAGTCGCTGCTGCAGCGATTATCCAAACTGTCCCGCCAGCTTCGGATTTTTTCCGGCAAACGCAATTCCGGCAGCACCTTTGTCTCCCTGAAGGCGCCCATCGAATACGCGCTGGAGCTTCTGGAACCGAGATTTGAGACGGAATCGATTCGTTGGCAACTGCATATGTCTGACGACTATGAGGTTCGGGCGAACGCCATGGTTCTGGAACAGATCATCGTCAATCTTCTGTCCAACGCCATCGACGCCGTCGCCGGCGTACCGGACGGGAGTATTGCCATGCGGGTTCAATGCCCGGCTGACGCACCGGACCAGGTTGTGTTGACGATTGAAGACAACGGTCATGGCATGACCGATGACCAGTTGAGCCAGATCTTTGAGCCGTTTTTTACAACCAAACCCATGGGCGAGGGGCTGGGGCTTGGGCTGGCGATCAGCTACAGCCTGGCCTCTGATATTGGCGCTCATCTGTCTGCCAACAGCCAGGCCGGGGAGGGTACCTGTTTTACCCTGATTCTGCCGATGACCCGAAAAATCTCGACCGAGGCCAGACTATGAAAGATGTCATGCACGCTGTGGTGATTGACGATGAACCAACGGTGCTGGAGTCCCTGGAGCAGTGGCTGATGCTGGCCGGCATTCAGGTACAGACCTTCAGCGATGCCAAAGAGGCGTTACCGCTGCTGACTCCGGAATTCCCGGGTATTGTGGTCAGCGATATCAAGATGCCCGGCATGGATGGCATGAGCCTGCTCCAGGCGGTTGACCCGGCTATCCCGGTGATTCTGATCACCGGCCATGGTGGTATCGCACAGGCGGTCGAGGCGATGAAGCTGGGCGCTTACGACTTCCTTGAGAAACCCTACAAACAAGACCGGCTGATCGATGTCATCAAACGCGCCTGCCAGCAACGCCAGGTAACACTCGCCACTCAGCCCACCCAGTCGTCTTCGGAGCACCGCGACTGGCTGGGGTCGGTCATCATTGGCGAATCCGAGCCGACTCGAAAGCTCCGGCAGAATGTGGAAGCACTGGCCCGGGTGAATGCGGACGTTGTGATTGCCGGCGAGACCGGTACCGGCAAAGAGTTGGTTGCCAGAAGCCTGCATGCCCTCAGCATCCGCAGTGAGCATCCCTTTGTGCCGATCAACGTGGGCGCCATTCCGGAAACCTTGCTGGAAAGCGAGCTGTTCGGCCATGAGGCGGGTGCTTTCACCGGCGCCCAGAAACGGCGAATCGGCCTGTTCGAGGCCGCTCACCAGGGCACACTCTTTCTGGACGAAATTGAGAGCATGCCACGGTCTTTCCAGATCAAGCTGCTGCGGGTGCTGCAGGAGCGGGAAGTGGTGCGGGTCGGCTCCAACACGCCCATCCCGATCAATGTTCGGATCATTTCGGCCACCAAGGAAGACTTGCGGGAGGCTGCCAATGAAGGACGCTTCCGTGAAGACCTGTATTACCGTTTGATGGTGGCCGACATCCACCTTCCCCCGCTGCGGGAACGCGTCGGCGACGTTCCGGCGCTGTTCAGCCATTTTCTGCGTGAGGCTGGCAAGAACAACGGGCTGGACGTGCCCGCGCTTCTGTATGAAGACATTCTGGCCCTGGAACTACACGACTGGCCGGGCAATGTTCGTGAGCTTAAACACACGGCTGAGCGTTACCTGTTGTCCCGGACCATCAGCGGGATTTCCGTGGCCGACATGATGCAGCTTGGCCTGAGTAATCCGTCGTTGACGCTGAGCGCGGAGCGCTCTTTGAACGAACGTCTGGACCAGGTTGAAAAGGCCCTGATTACCGCAGAACTCAGCCAGCACAAAGGCAATATCAAGGAGGTGATGCGGGTTCTGGGTTTGCCGCGGCGAACACTGAACGAAAAAATGCAGAAGCACGGTCTGAAGCGAGAGGCGTTTACCGGGCCGGAGTGACAAGCGGGCAGGCGCTAATCGTCCTCTTTGACCACCGGTTGAGTGACATGGCCATCCCGGCCATTGGCCTTGGCTTTGTAGAGGGCGTTGTCGGCAGACCGGATCAGGTCGGTCACACTGATATCGATATTGGGTGTTACCGAGGCGATCCCGATGCTCACAGTCAGGTGGTCTGCCACTTTGCTCTGGCGGTGTTCAATTTGGGCGGCACGGATGTGTTCGTGTACACGCCTGGCAAGCGCCTCTGCTGCTTCGCCCCCGGTTCCGGGGAGTACTAGAATAAATTCCTCGCCGCCGTATCGGGCGGCCATGTCGGTTTTGCGGTGAATGGCATTATCCAGAATGCTGGCCACCTGCTTCAGCGCGTCATCGCCTGCCGGGTGCCCATAGTGGTCGTTGTAGGCTTTGAAATAATCGATGTCGACCAGCAGCACCGATAGTGGCGCACTGGTGCGCCCCAGCAACTCCCAGGCCTGTTGCAGTTTGGTTTCCAGAGCCAGTCGGTTGGACAGCCCGGTCAGCGGATCAATTTCCGAGCGTTTTTTCAGTTCGTTGTTCTGCGATTCAATCGTGGCCAGCAGGCGATTGAAGTCCTTTGACAGCGCGCCGATCTCGTCGTTACTCGTCACGGTGGCTCTCAGGGAGTAATCCATGGCCGATGATATGTTGGCGATGTCTACCCTCAGATTGGTCAGCGGCCCGACAACAAAGTGGCGGAAGAGCAGCAGCAGGATCAGCGCCAGAACCACGCAGAACATCACGAACAGGCCGATGGCGAACAGCGTGATGTCGTTGCCAAGTCCGGTGATGTTTCGGGGCACAATGGTGGTGACGCGCAGTACCGGTTCGCCATCGATCTGATACTGCCCGGAGGCGGACAGGGTTTCATCATCCAGTGCCCTGATCTGATAGCCGTTTTGCTGATCGACACGGGCCAGGCCGGTCACTGGGCTGATGGTGAATGGCTGCACAATCTGCTCGGAAAAGCGGGCAATCCGCGCTGGGTCCAGAAATTGGCCAAACAGCACAAAGCCACGGTGGGGGCCGGAACCGTCGCTTCGCAGCACCGGTCGCACCGCAAACAGCAGAGGCACCCCCTTGACCAGAGCTACCCCGCTTCTGTGCTGGTCATCGACACCGGCGCTGAGGTCAATCCGGTCGATGGTGCTGGCCGTCGCTGCGAGAGTGGCCCCGAGGTATTCGTCGGTCTGGTCAATGATGCCCTCATCCGGGTCGAAATCGAATACTCTGGCCCAGACCGGTTGTTTCGTCAGGTCGAGGAAAAACGCGACCTCGAAACCAAAGTTCAGAAACGTGTCCGGATACAGGTTTGAATCGATGTAATCCTGGTTGCCATCTTCAATGAAGGCGTAGGTGTCGTCCCAGGCGGACCAGTCATATACCGTCAGGTCCAGGGTCCTGCGGGCACTTTCGAGGCGCTGTATGACCCGGTCGACATTGTTCTGTGCGTAATCGATTTCTATCTCGTGGAACGCAGGGTAGATGAGATTGCGCTGTATGAGCAGGGCAGTCAGGGACAGCAGGGCCCCCATCATGATGATCAGTGTGGTGGTTTTGGTGGAGATCGACATCGGCGAAATGCCCCGGGCTCATCAGTAGCCAGTGTGGCCATATGTTTGTGGTGATGGAAGGCCTGGTTACAACAAATCACAAAGGTGCGTGTAAAACCTTACCCATCGACCCGTCTGAATGGGTGGGTATCCACCCATTAAGTGCGCTTAACGATCTGGATTTTTCAGCAAGTTAATGTTTTATAAGTATTCTCCGAAGATGGTCCGGACTTTGCTTTAATACGTCACCACCGTCTAAGGCGGTTGTACTTCGCACCCAAACTAACAAAATGAAACGGGGAGCATTCTCTATGACAATCAAAACGATTCTGGCTGCAGCTGTTGCCACCACCGTTATGGCCGGCCCGGTCATGGCGCAAGACAAGTCGGACTGGCCGGATAACTTTACCATTGGTACGGCAAGCCAGGGCGGCACCTACTTCGCTTACGGCTCTGGCTGGGCTAACTTTGTCGCGGACGAGTTAGGCCTTTCCGGCGGCGCTGAAATTACCGGCGGCCCGGTCCAGAACATGGCGCTGGTTCATACGGGCGAGCTGGATTTTGGCCTTACTACCATGGGGCCGGCACGGGAGGCTCTGGAAGGTGAGAGCCCATTGGCGCCCGGCCTCGAAATGGACAACGTTTGTGCCATGTTCCCGATGTATGAGACGCCCTTCTCCATCACCACACTGACCGATTCCGGCATTACATCGATTGATGAAATTCCGGACGGTGCCAGCATTGGCTTTGGCCCGGCTGGTTCCACATCAGATACCTATTTCCCGAAGATGATGGAAACCCTGGGTGTCAAGTTTGAGCGGCACAACGGTAGCTGGACCGACCTGGGAACCCAGTTGCAGGACGGCCTGATCGACGTCGTCGCCTTCGCTGCTGGTATCCCCATCCCGGCGGTCAGCCAGTTGGAAGTTCAGACCGATGTGAACATCATTGGTATGACCGACGAGCAGATCAAGACAATCACTGCTGCCTTCCCGGTGTCAGAGTTTGTGATTCCGGCCAGCACTTATCAGTCCCTGGAAGAGCCGTCTAAGGTTGTATCCATGTGGAACTTCTCGATCGCTAACTGCGATGTGCCAGAGAGCCTGGTTTACGAGATGGTCAAATTGACCATGGAGAACAACGATCGCATGGTGTCCATCCACAAGGCGGCTGAGACAACCATTCCGGAGAACTACAAGTTCAACAACGTGCTGCCTTGGCACGCTGGTGCAGCTCGTTGGTTCAACGAGAATGGCTATGAAATTCCGGCCGACCGTATCCATCAGTAAGTGAGCTGACATGGGGGCTTCCGGGCCCCCATGTCGGGTTATCCCGCCCGACCTTCCTGTTTGCAGGTTTGACTATGTCCAATCATTCACAAAATCCGTCGTCACCCGAGGTTATCGAGGACGATGATCGCATCCTTGCCCATGATGTTGATGAAGAGCCAATAGAGCCCAATCGGCGGCTGTTCACCGGGGTGCTGCTCAAGCTGATTACCGTGCTGACCATCGGTTATTCGTCGTTTCACCTGATCAGTCTGAATATTGCGCCTATTGAGAGCTGGTCGTATCGGATTATTCACGTTGCCGGGGCGCTGTTCCTGGGCTTTATGCTTTACGCCGGTGCGCGTTTCGTCGAGTCGCAGGACAGTGAGGTTCGGCATCGCTGGACAAGCTGGGTTGCGGGCCTGGCCATGCTGCCTGCGCTGTATTCGCTTTATCAGGCCATTTCTTTCCATCAGATTCTGGACAGCGGTGCCCGTCGAATTGATGTGGCGCTGGAAACCTGGCACTTTGGCTGGCCCCTGCTGGCGGCAACGGTGATCGGCATTATTCTGAGCTGGATTCACCAGCGCGAGCGATCCCGCTTCAGCGTGCCGGACCTGGTGCTGATGGTCTGTTCGGTTTCCGTGGCGGTCTATCTGGTGGTGGTTTTCGACACCACGATCCGCATGTCCACAGGAACGCCGTTCGCGCCTGTCGGCATTTCGTTTGCGGCGGTTGCCGGTTCTGCCCTGATTCTTGAGCTGACCCGCCGGGTCGCTGGTATGGCGCTGGTGGTTATCGCGCTGGTTTTCCTGGCCTACGTCTTTGCGGGGCCTTATCTTCCTGGTTTCCTGGGTTACCCGGGCATGTCGGTCAAGCGCTTTTTCAGCCAGGTGTATACCGGCGCTGGTATTCTTGGCCCGACCACTTCGGTTTCATCCACCTACATTATTCTTTTCATTATTTTTGCGGCCTTCCTGCAGGCCTCCAAAGTCGGTGATTATTTTGTCAACTTTGCGTTTGCAGCGGCGGGCAGGTCCCGGGGTGGCCCGGCGAAAGTGGCGGTCTTTGCATCTGGCCTGATGGGCATGATCAATGGCACCAGCGCCGGTAATGTGGTTTCCACCGGTTCCCTGACCATTCCTCTGATGAAGAAAGTGGGCTACCCCAAGAAGTCTGCGGGTGCCGTGGAAGCAGCCGCCTCCACCGGTGGGCAGATCATGCCGCCGATTATGGGCGCGGGCGCCTTTATCATGGCCGAGATCACCGGGATTCCCTACACCGAGATCGCTATTGCAGCCGTGATCCCCGCCATTCTCTATTTCGCATCGGTCTACTTCATGGTGGATCTGGAAGCGGCGAAAATGGGCATGCGGGGCATGCGCGAGGATGAACTGCCGAAACTGCGCCGGCTGATCAAGCAGGTCTATCTGTTCATTCCTATCATTATTCTGATATACGCCCTGTTTCAGGGGTATTCGGTGATCCGGGCGGGTACTCTGGCGACGGTGTCGGCGGCGGTAGTGAGCTGGCTTTCGCCGAACAAGATGGGCATCCGGTCGATTTTGCGTGCCCTGGATCTTGCCTCTGTGATGTCGATTCAGATTATCGTGGTCTGTGCTGCGGCTGGCATTATCGTAGGTGTGATCTCGCTGACCGGTGTTGGTGCCCGTTTTTCAGTGTTGCTGCTTGATGTGGCCGAAGCAAGTCAGTTGCTGGCACTGATATTCGCCATGTTCATCGCCATACTGCTGGGTATGGGTATGCCGACGACGGCCGCCTACGCCGTGGCTGCGTCGGTGGTGGCGCCGGGCCTGGTGCAACTGGGTATTGAACCGCTCACCGCGCACTTCTTCGTATTCTACTTTGCGGTGGTGTCGGCGATTACGCCGCCCGTGGCTCTGGCGTCCTATGCTGCCGCCGGTATCTCGGGTGCCAATGCGATGGAAACATCGGTGGCCTCTTTCCGGATTGGTATTGCGGCGTTTATCGTTCCGTTCATGTTCTTCTACAACAGTGCCCTGTTGATGGACGGCGAATGGTTCGTTATTGCCCGAGCGCTGGTTACCGCCTGCTTTGGCGTGTACCTGCTGTCAGGTGGCGTGCTGGGCTGGTTCGGCAACGTGACGGCCTCCTGGGCGGTGCGGATCATGCTGATTGTCGCCGCGCTGCTAATGATTGAGGGTGGCATCTGGACCGATGTGGTTGGCGTCGCCGTGGCGATAGCGGCCTACATGATCCAGCGTCAGCGCAGGGCCCGCCTGGAGCTGTCAGCGGCCTGATGAGGAGCTGTTGCGGCAGGCACAACCATCGTTGTGTCTGCCGCAGTACCGCGCTACGCTGGCGTTTTCAAGGAACTACCGGCCATGGCTGTTCGCCTGGGTGTCACTCTGCTCCTGATTGCTGGCCTGGTGGTTTCCTGGCTGGTTGGCGGGTACATGGGTTACCGACAGGTTGAACTGGAAAGTCTGGAGGAATCCTTCCGCTATCACCAACTGGTAGGCAATGAGCTGAACCGGTACCTTCCTATCCCTGAATTGATGGCTGAGCACCCCCTGATGGAGCGGGCGCTTCTGTCACCTGATGATCCGGCACTGATTCTGCGGGCCAACAAGGAAATGCAACGGATGGCCACTATCGTCGGTAGCTCCGATGTGTACCTGATGGACGCTACAGGCCTGACCATCGCCGCCAATAATTACCTTCAGCCGGACAGTTTTGTTGGCCGGCGTTTTGATTTCCGGCCCTATTTTTCCGATGCTATCGCCTCGGGTAGCTCCGCGGTCTACTTTGCGCTTGGCATGATGTCGAATGTGCGGGGCCTTTATTTTTCCCACCCGGTGCGCACCGACGCCGGCGACATCATTGGCGTGATTGCGGTAAAAGTTCTCGTAGACGAAATCGAGTCCCAGTGGCACCGACCCTCATCCCTGAGTGGTGCTGAAATGGTGGTGCTTGACCGTGCAGGCATCAGTTTTCTGGCCAGTCGGCCCGATTGGCTGTACCGGGACTTTTCTGGCCACGGCACGCAACAACTGCCAATGTCTGCACGACAGCGTTATCCGGAACGGGACCTTGAACCGGTCCGGATTGAAGACGTAGGGCGGCCGCTGGGTTTGTCCATGCAGTCGACCATGGCCAACGTTACCGTTGATGAGAGCACACGCCAGTTTCTGATCACCAGAACAGCCTTGCCCCGCCTCGACTGGACACTGCAGGTGATGGTGTCCACCGCACCGGTTTTACTCACCCGGATCACTTACCTGCTGGGAGGCCTCGCGTTGATGGTCGCGGTGTTACTGGCCTGGTTGTATCTGCGTGAGCGATACCGCCGGGAGGCGGAACTTGCCCTTCGGGGTGAGCAACTGGAGCGCAGTGTGGCGGAGCGTACCCGTGATCTGGAATATTCGAACCAACAGTTGATTGCCGAAGTCCGTGAGCGCGAGCGAGCCCAGAATGAGCTCCGGGAAACCCAGCAAGAGCTCATTCAGGCCGCCAAACTGGCGGTGCTGGGCCAGATGTCTGCCGGCCTGAACCATGAGATCAACCAGCCGCTGACGGCGATTCAGGGCTATGCCCGTAACAGCCGGAAATTCCTTGAGCGTGGTGCCATAGACATGGTGGACGCCAACCTCCGGGAAGTTGTCGCGCTCTGTGACAAGATGGCGGAGCTGATTCGCCAGTTCAAGGTGTTTGCACGCAAATCCGAGGGGCCGCCGTCGATTGTGGATCTTCGCCAGCCAGTAGACGCCGCGCTCAAGATCATTCGTGCCCAGAATACCAGCGACCAGATTGATATCATCTGGCATCGGCCATCAAAGCCGGTGATGTGCCACGGCGACCTGATTCGGGTGGAACAGGTGTTGGTCAACCTGATTGCCAACGCGGTACAGGCCCTCGAGGGTCGTGAGCAGCCCACCATTGAGATCAGTGTTGAAACCAACGGCGAGTACTGGAAGGTGCGGGTTCGCGACAACGGCCATGGCCTGCCGGGTAATACCGAACAGGTATTCGAACCCTTCTTTACCACCCGCTCTGTCAAGCAGGGACTGGGGCTGGGGCTGTCCATCTCCCGGCAGATCGTTGATGCACTGGGGGGCAGTCTGACCGGGCATAACCGTGAGGACGGCCCTGGCGCCGAGTTTATTCTTTCACTGAAGCAGCGGAAAGCAGAGTCATGAGCACAGCCACGAGCACCCCATTCGTGATCTTTGTGGACGACGATCCGGATATCCGTCCGTTGATGGAACAGACGCTGAACCTCGAAGGCTTGCCGGTGGTGTGTTTTGAGGATGGTCCGTCGGCACTGCGGCTGATCCGGCCCGAATTTGAGGGCATCGTATTATGCGATTACAACATGCCCGACATGGACGGGTTGGAACTCATGAAGCGGGTTCGTGCCATTGATGCCGATATCCCGGTGATCCTGTTGACCGGGCAGGGCGATATCAGCACGGCAGTAACAGCCGTGCAGCAGGGGGCCTACGATTTCATCGAGAAGCCGTTTGACCACGAAGAGTTGATCGAATTGCTGCGCCACGCCATGGAAAAACGCCATCTGGCGCTGGAGAACCGTCGCCTGAAGGCGCAGTTGCGACAGCTGACCAAGCCTGGCCCGCGTATTCTTGGTGAGTCCGCGGTGATGCGCCGGGTGATGGCAACCATTGAGCCGATTCTGGATATTTCCGCCAACATACTACTGCACGGCGAAACCGGCGCGGGTAAGGATGCGCTGGCCCGGTACATTCACGAAAACAGTGCCCGCAGCGCCCATAACTTCGTGGCCATCAACTGCGGTGCGGTGCCTGAGAACCTGATCGAGAGCGAACTGTTTGGCCATGAGGCCGGCGCCTTCACTGGCGCTGACAAACGGCGCATCGGCAAGGTTGAGCACGCGCACAGAGGCACGCTGTTCCTGGATGAAGTGGAAAGCATGCCGATGGCATTGCAGGTCAAACTGTTGCGGGTACTGGAAGAACAACGGGTAGAGCGATTGGGTAGTAACCAGGTACATGACGTGGATGTGCGGATCATTGCCGCCACCAAGGCCGACCTGAAAATCCTGAGCGACGAGGGCGAGTTCCGCCCGGACCTTTACTACCGGCTGAACGTGGTGAAGGTGGATATCCCGCCGTTGCGGGAACGCAAGGAGGATATCCCCAATCTGTTCCACCACTTTGTCCTGATCGCCGCTGCTCGCTACGACCGGGAGAGCGTGCCGCTGGACGCTGGCCAGGCGGCCCGGCTGATGCAGCACTCCTGGCCCGGCAACGTGCGAGAGCTGCGCAACCTCGCCGAGCGCTATGTGTTGTTGGGGCCGTCGGCGCTGGAGCAGACCGAAGCCTTTGTCAGTGGCGACATATACGGCCGCCAGACGCTTTCGGAAATGATCGATGGCTTCGAGCGCACCGCGATTGTCAGTGCGCTCAATGCCTGCCATGGCAGCATCAAGGACACCATGGTCCAGTTGGGCATTGCCCGCAAAACCCTGTACGACAAGATGAAAAAGCACGGTCTGGACAAGGCTCAGTTCAAGGACTGAGCCG
>DASSWD010000108.1:0-2678 GCA_035705335.1 Marinobacter sp.
TCAAATTCCCGGACAAAACTGATGGCATCGCCATGAGCTCCACAGCCAAAGCAGTGGTAGAAACCTTTGTCGGGCCGAACGTTGAAGGAGGGCGTTTTCTCGTCGTGGAACGGACAGCGGGCCTTGTAATTGGCGCCGGCCTTTTTCAGGGTAATGCGCGAACCGATCAGCTCCGCCAGATCAACACGATCCAGCAGGTCTTCCACAAATCGTTGAGGAATCAGTCCGCTCATGGTGGCTCCACTTCCGCCGGTTTATGCGGTCAAACCGGTTATCACCATAGCCAAAAATGCCGCCGAAGCCAGGCCTCGGCGGCATTTTAAAATCGCCAGCTGGCGAATCACCAACCGGCAATCAAGAGTGCGCTCGATGCTTGTCTGAACTCAGTACAGACGCTCGAACTTGCGCTGTTCCCGCTGAAGCTTCTTGAGATGACGCTTAACGGCAGCAGCAGCTTTGCGCTTGCGAACGGAAGTCGGCTTCTCGTAGTGCTCACGACGACGTACCTCAGACAGTACACCGGCTTTTTCGCAGGAACGCTTGAAGCGACGCAGTGCTACGTCAAACGGCTCATTCTCTTTCACTTTAACAGCTGGCATTCGAAAATCACCTACCTGATAGATTCGGTTTCAAAGGTTCCGCCGGGAGCAATCCAGGCGGCACGATCGCTGGTGGTATTGGCCGTGATCAGATTGGCTAAAACTCGACCAGTGCATAATTTAGGGCGGCAATGATAGCCGTTGCCCCGGGTGAGGTCAATGACTGTTCCATGAAACCCTGACGGGCCGCTCCCCCTTTCTGTTAAAATGCGGCATTTACGGATAACGGCCGCGAGCCGCCCATATTTCTCTGACCCGACCCGGTGATTGTGCATGCTGATTCTTGGTATCGAAACCTCCTGCGATGAAACCGGCGTGGCCCTGTTTGATGACGAACAGGGGCTGCTGGCCCACGCACTGTACAGTCAGATCAAGATGCACGCCGATTACGGCGGCGTGGTGCCTGAGCTGGCCTCCCGCGATCACGTGCGCAAGCTGCTGCCGTTGTGCGATGAAGTGCTGGCGCAGGCTGGGAAAACCCGGGCCGAACTGGAGGGCGTGGCCTACACCGCCGGGCCGGGGCTGATCGGTGCTCTGATGGTGGGCGGGTCGGTGGCTCACGCGCTGGGTTTCGCCCTCGGCATTCCGGTGCTGGGTGTGCATCACATGGAGGGCCACCTGCTGGCGCCCATGCTGGAGGACAACCCGCCGGCGTTTCCCTTCGTGGCGTTGCTGGTGTCGGGTGGCCACACCCAGCTAGTGCTGGTCAACGGTATTGGTGAGTATGACATGCTGGGTGAGTCGGTGGACGACGCGGCCGGTGAGGCGTTCGACAAAACCGCCAAGATGCTGGGCCTGGATTACCCGGGTGGCCCCCGCGTGGCCGCGCTGGCGGAAAAGGGTCAGGACGGCCGCTACCGCTTCCCCCGCCCGATGACCGATCGCCCCGGGCTGGATTTCAGCTTCAGTGGCCTGAAAACCTTCACCCTGAACACGGTGAATGACGCCCGGGATGCGCAGGGTAACATTGATGAACAGACCCGGGCGGACATCGCGCTGGCCTTCGAGGCAGCGGTGGTGGACACGCTCACCATCAAATGCCGTCGCGCTCTGGAGCAAACGGGGTGCAAGCGCCTGGTGATCGCCGGCGGCGTGAGTGCCAACAAGCGCCTGCGGGCTGGGCTTGAGGCGATGACGGCCAAACTCAAGGGTTCGGTATTCTACGCCCGGCCGGAATTTTGCACCGATAACGGCGCGATGATTGCTTACGCCGGTGCCCAGCGTTTGCGGGCGGGGCAGCGTGACGGCGAGCGGATTGTGTCCGTGCCGCGCTGGCCGATGAATACCCTGCCGCCGGTACACCAGGCGCGGGCGAACGGCCTGATTGACTGACCGCCGCTACAGCCCGGTTTCCCGGCCCTGGGCCAAGCGTATCAGGTTGTTGCGGTGCCGCACCACGATCAGAATGGCCAGCAGGCCGAACAGGGGCAGGGTGCCCGGTTCCAGAAAGGCGCTGATCACCGGCCCGCTGACGATGGCCACTAACGACGCCACCGCTGAAATCCGCCAGCGCCACATCACCAACATCCAGAGGGTTGCCATGATCAAGGTGGTCAGCGGCGCCAGCGCCAGTCCGGCGCCAAGGGCCGTGGCAACTCCTTTCCCCCCTTTGAACCGATAGAACACAGGGATCATATGGCCGGTGACGGCGCACAGGGCCACCATGGCCTGGGCGAGAATGGACAGTCCGGCCAGGTGAGCGAGCCAGACCGGCAACCAGCCTTTGAAGGCGTCGAGGATCAGAGTGACCAGTGCCGGCTGCCAACCGCCGGTGCGGTAGATGTTGGTGGCACCGGGGTTGCCCGACCCCTGGGCCCGGGGGTCCGGTAGATGCCACAGCCGCGCCACCGGTAATGCGAACAGCAGCGAGCCGGCCAGATAGGCGCCGGCGCAAAGCAGAACGGTAAGGATCGGATCACTGATGGCGTTCATGGTTTCCTGGCCGGAGCGCAGACGGCGCCGCAGGTTCTGTGAGAAAATGCCGCCCGGCATTGTCGGGCATCGAAGCCAACACACTAGCCCGCGCCTGTGCATTATTCAATCAGCCATGAGTGTAAGCGTTTTGGGCCGGATTTGGGC
>DASSWD010000109.1:0-13634 GCA_035705335.1 Marinobacter sp.
CGACAGGATTTTGTCGTCGTCGGTAATCCAGTCGCTGTTGATGCCGTACACGATGTTCTTGATGTCGCCCTTGCCCGGTGCCGTCAGGATGACGCGGCTGACGCCCCGCGACTTCAGGTGCAGGCCAAGGCCCGCTTCATCACGCCAGATACCGGTGTTATCGATGACAATGGCGTTGTTGATGCCGTATTCGGTGTAATCCACCTGATCCGGCCCACCGGAGTAGATCACCTTGATGTAGTTGCCATTGGCAATCAGCGCGGAGTTTTCCTCATCCACGGTGATACTGCCGTCGAACGGGCCATGCACGGAATCACGGCGCAGCAGGCTTGCGCGCTTTTCCAGATCGTTTTCCGCGCCACCCGGGCGTACCACAATGGCGCGAAGGCGCAGGTTGTTACCACCGCCGGCTTTCTCAATCAGAATGCGTGCCAGCAGGCGACCGATACGGCCAAATCCGTAAAGCACCACGTCTTTGGTACCGTTCTCGGCGTTTTCTTCCGACTGGGTGGCATACTGACTCACAATCGGGCCGATTTCGCGCTTCAGAAACTCCGTCAGGTCACCGCCGTCGGTCTTGAATTTCACCGCGAGCTTGCCAATATCCACGTGGGCACGGCCAAGGTCCAGCTTGTCCATGATTTCCAGAATCGGCAGCGTGTCACGCACTGATAACTCGGCGTCTTCAATCTGGCGCACAAAACGGTGGGCACGGATGATGTCAATCACAGAGCGATTGATGATCGCACGGCCATAAACGGACGTAACAACGTTGTTCTTGCGGTACAGGCGCCCGATCAGCGGAATCATGGCTTCCGCAGTGGATTCCCGGTCTGTCCAGTTGGACAGGTGCTGGTTGATCTGCTGGTGGCTCACGGTTGGGACCTCGTGTATGGCTCTAATAATAATTTTGGGCGCACATTATCCAATTTAAGACCGCGTTCAGCAAATGGCTTTCGCACCGTTGCAAGCGATAGAATACCGCCGCAATCTTCATAGAAGCACCCCGACAGGAGAATTTCCAGCCCATGTCCAATGGCACCGCCGCCCGTTCCCCGTTTCCCCGTCTGCTTGCGCCTGCCGCACCGGGAAAGCCGGCAGACCACCGTCAATGGGGCCAACTGAACGGCTGCAGCGACGCGCTCGCCATCTGCGAGAGCGCCCGGGCACACAAGGGCCTGACCCTGGTGATCACCCGCAGTACCGACGAAGCCATCCGCCTGGAGCAGGCAATACGGTTCTTTCTGGGACTGGCACCGGAAGAGGACGGCGACTCGGTCAGCCCGGACGGCCTTGAACTGCTGTCGCTGCCGGACTGGGAAACCCTGCCCTACGACCTGTTCTCACCGCACCAGGATATTACCTCCCGGCGGCTTCGCGCCCTGCATCGGCTGCCGTCCACCAGCCACGGAATTCTTGTCGTGCCCGCCCGCACGTTGATGCACCATCTGGCACCACCGAGCTTCCTGCAGGGCAACACGCTGTTACTGGAAACCGGCCAGACGCTGGTTATCGACGCCTGGCGCCAGCAACTCGAAAGCGCAGGCTATAGCCACACCGATACCGTATACGAGCACGGCGAGTACGCGGTGCGGGGCGCGATTCTGGACATCTACCCCATGGGCTCCAACCTGCCCTACCGGATCGATCTGTTCGACGACGAAATCGAGACCCTGCGCACCTTCGACCCGGAAACCCAACGTTCCATCGACCGGATGGAACGGATTGAACTGCTGCCGGCCCACGAATTCCCCTGGCATAAAGAATCGCGCTCGGGCTTCCGCAACCGCTGGTTTGAGTACTTCCCGCACGCTGACCGGGACGCACCGGTGTACCAGGACGTCAGCAACGGCATTACACCGCCGGGCATTGAGTACTATCTGCCGCTGTTCTTTGACCAGACCGCGACGTTATTCGATTACCTACCTCAACAGACCCTGGTGTTCACCGCCGACGGCCTGAACGAAGCTGTCGAAGCCTTCAGCGTGGAAACCCGCAGCCGTTATGAAGAACGCCGCCACGATCGCCTGCGCCCCATTCTGGCGCCCACCGATCTGTTCCTGCAAACCGACGAACTGTTCGGAAAACTGAAGCAGTTTCCCCGGGTCACCTGCTCTCCGGAACCCCGGGATGGCGGGGGCGCGGTGAACAACCAAACCCAGCCCTTGCCGGACATCGCCATGGACGGCCGGGCCGCGGATCCGGCCGGCCGTCTGAAACGGTTCATCGGCGAGTTTGACGGCCGGGTGCTGATCTGTGCCGAATCCTCCGGTCGCCGGGAAGCGCTGATTGACAATCTCCAGGACCAGGGGTTGAAACTGGTCACTGTCGCTGGCTGGGCCGACTTCCTCGCAGATAAGGCACCAGCCCTGGCGATAACCGTGGGCCCGATGGAACAGGGGCTGGTGCTGCCCGAACAGAAGATCGCCCTGATCACCGAAACCGCCCTGTTCGGCGAACGGGTACTGCAACGCCGCCGGCGTGACAAACCCACCGAGACCGACGACGCCGGCTACCGGGACTTGTCCGAACTGCGCATCGGAGCCCCGGTGGTGCACATCGATCACGGCGTGGGCCGCTACCAGGGCCTGGAAACCCTCACCGCCGGCGGTGAATCCAACGAATTCCTGACCCTGGAATACGCCGGTGGCTCCAAGCTCTACGTGCCTGTGTCCAGCCTGCACCTGATCTCCCGCTACGCCGGCACCGATGAAGAACACGCGCCCCTGCACAAACTGGGCACCGACCGTTGGAGCAACGCCAAGCAGAAGGCACTGGAGAAAATCCGTGACACCGCCGCCGAACTGCTGGATGTCTATGCCCGCCGGGAAGCCCGCAAAGGCTTCCAGTTCGAAGATCCGAAAGAGGCTTACCGGGCCTTTGCCGCAGGCTTCCCGTTTGAGGAAACCCCCGATCAACAGGTAGCCATCGAAGCGGTGTTTGAAGACATGACCGGAGAGCGCCCCATGGACCGGCTGGTGTGCGGCGATGTCGGCTTTGGCAAAACCGAAGTCGCCATGCGCGCGGCCTTCCTGGCCACCTGGTCAGGTAAGCAGGTGGCGGTGCTGGTGCCCACTACCCTGCTGGCCCAACAGCATTACGAGTCCTTCCGTGACCGTTTCTCCGACACTCCGGTAACCGTGGAGCTGCTCAGCCGCTTCCGTAGCGGCGCCCAGACCAGCAAAGCCATGGCTGCCATTGAGGAAGGCAGAGCCGACATTGTAATCGGCACCCACAAACTGCTACAGGGCGATGTGCGCTTCAAGAATCTGGGCCTGGTGATCATTGACGAGGAACACCGGTTCGGCGTCCAGCAGAAGGAGAAGCTGAAAGCCCTGCGAGCGGAAGTCGATATGCTGACACTGACCGCTACGCCCATTCCGCGGACCCTGAACATGGCCATGGGGCACCTGCGGGATCTGTCGATCATCGCCACCCCGCCAGCCCGCCGGCTGTCGGTAAAAACCTTCGTACGCCAGCGCGATGACGCCATGGTCAAGGAAGCCATCCTGCGGGAAATCCTGCGGGGCGGTCAGGTGTACTTTCTGCACAACGACGTCGCCACCATCGAAAAGACCGCCCAGGACCTGCGCAACCTGATCCCGGAGGCCCGGGTGGGTGTCGCCCACGGCCAGATGCGTGAGCGCCAGCTGGAACAGATCATGTCCGACTTTTACCACAAGCGCTTCAACGTGCTGGTGTGTACCACCATAGTGGAAACCGGCATCGATATCCCCAGCGCCAACACCATCATCATCGAACGTGCCGACAAGCTGGGCCTGGCCCAACTGCACCAGTTGCGGGGTCGCGTCGGGCGCTCGCACCATCAGGCCTATGCCTACTTGTTGACGCCGCCGCCAAAGGCCATATCGACCGATGCCAAAAAGCGGCTGGATGCTATTTCAGAAGCTCAGGATCTGGGCGCCGGTTTCATGCTGGCCACCCACGATCTGGAAATTCGCGGCGCCGGGGAACTGCTGGGTGAGGAACAGAGCGGCCAGATTGAAAGCATTGGCTTCACCCTGTACATGCAACTGCTGGATGAGGCCGTCAAAGCCATCCGCGAGGGCCGCACCCCCAATGCAGAGCTGCCGCTGAGCCACGGCACCGAAATGAACCTGCGCATTCCGGCGCTGATTCCCGATGATTACCTGCCGGATGTACACAACCGGTTGATGCTGTACAAGCGCATCGCCAGCGTCAAAGATAACGAGGCATTAAAAGAACTTCAGGTTGAGATGATTGATCGCTTCGGATTATTACCGGAACCGGCAAAGAACCTCATGCGCCAGGCCCAGTTGCGTTTGCAGGCCGATGCTGTGGGCATTGTCCAGGTGGACGCTGGCCGGGAATGGGTAAGGCTGGAGTTCGGCGCGTCCACCCCGGTGGACCCGCTGGTATTGGTTAAAAAAGTGCAATCGGCGCCAGACCGGTTCCGCCTGGAAGGGGCCAACAGTTTCCGCTTCCGGCTGAATGATGATTCGACCGGTGGTAAACTCGACGCCATCGCCGCCATGCTCAGCGAACTGGCCCCGCGGGAAACCGCCGCCAAAGCATCCTGAGCCCGAAGGATTCAGTTGGAGAGACTCGCTTGCAAGCACGGAACGTCAACCTGAAATCGTTTGTTGCCCGGCTGGCCCTGACGGCCGCCTTGTCGTTGTTGATCGCGCTGCCTGTGGCCGCGCAGTCTGGCGGCAATATCCCGGACGATTACTACCGCGCCGAGATTGTCATTCTGGAACGGCTGGTAGACCCGGACACCATCACCGAGCAGATGGCCGGCAAAACCATAGAACCGCTGGAGCCGGCGAAACTGCGGATGTGGGTGGAAGACGCCAACGGCAACGTCAGTACCGACTTGAGACTGGTCCCAACAGGAGAGCTGCATTTGAGCAGCGCCATCGACCGGCTTGAGCGCAGCGGCAAGTATCGGGTACTGGCCAGCGCCGGCTGGTACGAAGCCTTTCCGCCGGACTATCAGGGCGAACCCTTGCAGGTGGAAACCGGAGAATGGCTGCCGGCGGCGCGCCAGCACAGCGTGGAGGGCCGCATCACCATCGACCGCCAGCGTTTTCTGCACGTGGATGTGCAGCTGAACCATTGGCAGGTTGATGAGGTGGCAATGCCCCCGGCCCCGCTGGAACTGATCACCTGGATTCGCGAGACCCGCCGTATGCGCAGTGAGGAAATCCACTTTATCGATTCCCCCACCATCGGCGTGCTGGTGTTCTTCAAAAAGATTGAGGCAGAGGGCTGAGCTGGCCCAGACCCGCCACTGACTGCTCCAGAATCTGCTTGATCCCGGCCATTCCCTGATCAATGGCGGCCTCAATTTCCGCCATCGTGATGATATGGTCGGATTTACCCGCCGCCCAGTTTACCACCAGACCCAGGCACACATAGCGCATGCCCAGTTCCGCCGCCAAAGCGGCCTCGGGCATGCCGGTCATTCCCACGATGTCACAGCCATCCCGTTCCAGGCGGGCGATTTCCGCCGCGGTTTCCAGTCGAGGCCCCTGGGTTGCACCGTACACGCCGAAATCCGAAAACCGTACCTGCAGCCCGTTCGCCGCCTGCACCAGATGACTGCGCGCCGCCTGGTCGTAAGGGTGAGTGAAATCGATGTGGGTCACATGATCCAGATCGTCTTCAAAGAAAGTGCTGGCGCGGCCCCAGGTGTAGTCGATCAGCTGGTCCGGTATGACCACATGGGCAGGGCCCATTTCACGATGAATACCACCCACCGCGTTGACGCCCACCAAGGTGCTGACACCGGCATCCGCCAGCGCCCGGATGTTGGCGCGGTAGTTCACCCGATGCGGGGGAATCCGGTGCGGGTTGCCGTGCCGGGCCAGAAACACTACCGATTGCTCGCCAAGGGTACCGAAGATCAGCGTGTCTGAGGGTTCGCCCCAGGGGGTCAACGCCGTGCGCTCGCCGTCAATGCGCAGCCCGCTCAGGCTGGTCAGCCCGGTGCCACCGATGATCCCGACCGGTCGGCTGGATGTTCCACTCATCAGGCTTCTCCTTTGTGGCTGCGCTGGGCAGGATTCTTGTCGCCCTCGTGCTTGATCTGTGAACGGGCGGCTTTCGGGTTTTCGCCCTCATCAGTGTCATCCGCGTTTTGACCGGCAAGCCGCACGGCGTCCGGCATGTGCAGCGTCTGGGTCGGGAAGGCCATTTCGGCCCCGTAGCCGTCAATAATATCGCTGATTTTCAGCAACACGTCTTCTTTCACTTCATGGAACCGAACCCATTCCGTGGTCTTGGTAAAGGTGTACACCATGATGTCGAGAGACGATGCGTTGAACGCCAGGAAGTTCACGATCAACGTCTGATTGGCATCAATCTCTTCGTGATTCTTCAGCATTTCCCGAATGTCATCGACGATCTTTTTCATCGCGTGCACATCGGCATAGCGAATGCCGATGGTCTCGAAAATACGCCGGTTGAACATGCGGGACGGGTTCTCCACTGCAATCGTCGTGAACACGGCATTGGGCACGTAAAGGGGCCGTTTGTCGAAAGTGCGGATGGTGGTCAGGCGCCAGCCGATGTGTTCCACCGTGCCTTCAATATTCCGGTCCGGCGACCTGACCCAGTCACCGACTTTGAACGGGCGATCCAGATGGATGATGAAACCACCGAAAAAGTTTGCCAGCAGATCCTTGGCTGCGAAACCGACGGCAATGCCACCCACACCACCGAACGCCAGTACCCCGGAAATGCTGAAGCCGAGGGTCTGCAAAGCCGTCAATGCCGCGGTGATAATGATGACCGCGCGCAACAGTTTGCTGATGGCATTGACCGTGGTGTAGTCCATCGGCTTCTGCATCTTCACCGGCGAGATCAACACCCCCTCAATCTGCTTGACCAGATTGAACAGCGCCCAGACCACCACCCAGACAAATCCGATCTGAAGCAGTACTCCGTTGGATGTAAAAATCTCCGCTTCCGAGAAGTAGTGGGCAACCTCCGCGGCCCAGTAGACGCCCTGCAGCCAGACAAACACCACCAATGGCTTGCGACTGGCATGCAGCAGCGCGTCGTCCCAGATATTACTGGTTGATCTGACACGCCGTTCCAGGGCCAGCATGACCCGGCTGACAATGAACGCGACGATCGCGGTGCCCAGCACCAGCAAAAAGATCAGGACGGCCGCACGCCAGGAGTCGGAGAGCAGCCCGAACTGCCCGATCCATCCGTTCACAACATTTAAAGCCTGTCCAATCATCGGTGTCCTCGGAAACGTCTCTGGTCGAAATTCTCGGTTGGTTGGCCGCTATTGGATCAGAACCCCGGTACCGGCCGGCACCTGCTCAAACAGTTCCAGCAGATCGCGGTTGCGCATGCGGATGCAGCCATGGGATTTCGCTACGCCCATGGGCTCGGTGTCCGGGGTGCCGTGAATGTATATAAACCGGCGGAACGTGTCGACTCCCGGGCCACGATTACGACCCCACTCGGTGCCACACAGCCACAAGATTCGGGTCAGGATCCAGTCCCTGCCGGGGTGGGCCCGAGCCAGTTCGGGGGTGTATATCTCGCCGGTCGGACGACGGCCACGGAAGACGGTGTTGATGGGCTCCCCGGCGCCGATACAGACGCGCACGTAATGCTCACCAACGGGTGTACAGCCACTGCCGTCGGCTTGCCCCGGGCCGTTCAGCGCGGTTGAAACCGGATATCGGGCCACCGCCGCACCGTGGCGCTCCAGGGTGAGCACTTGGTCGGGGAGGCTGATGCGGATCAGCATGTCAGTGGCAGTCTGGGCAGGCACGGCATCCCCCGGGCATTAAACCAGAGGGAAGCCTACCCGAGAGAGGGGATTTCAGGCAACCGAAGCCGGTGCCCGGAACACCAGCATCTTGTCCGGCGCCTTCATGCCGGCGGCCAGGAAAGGCACCAGTCGCGCGGCGATCTCCTGCACGGTGGTTTCAACGCCCAGTTTGTTTTCCAGAATGTCGATCAGGGCGTCGCTGCTGGACATGGTGAACGCGGTTGCACCCAACATGAACTGGATACGCCAGTAGCGGTCGACCGCGCTCAGTTCCGGGGTGGCGTCCTTGAGCAGTTTCATAAACCGGCCGAACGGCTGGCTGTATTCCTGCTCAAGAAACCTTCGCAAGTGGCCCTGCGACTGGGTATAAGCCAGGCCCAGCAGCCGCATGAAAATCGATATCCCTTTTTCATTGCGTTGGGGCATTCGCACGGCACTTTCAGTCAGGGCCCAGAGAATGCTGTTCAGGGTCGGGGGATGGTCTTCGCAACGCACTTCCAGCTCATCAAACGCGGAATCCAGCGTCGCCGAGAACGGGGTCAGAAAACGCGCGAAAACAGCGTGAATGAGCGCATTCTTTGATCCAAAGTGGTAATTGACAGCCGCGAGATTTACTTTAGCCTTGCTGGTGATCATCCGCAGAGAGGTTTCGGAGAACCCTCGTTCGGCGAACAGCTCCTCGGCGGCGTCCAGTATGCGGTCAACGGTATCAGACTGAGCCATGTTGTTATCAGCGCCTCTAGCAAACGTCTGTTTGAAACATACGTTTGAAGCGCAGGATTGTCAAGTTCGCGGCTCGGGCGACGCAGCAACCCCTTCCCACCCTTTGTCGATGGCCTCCTGATTTCCCTCAAAAAACGCCTGTTGTACCCGGCCATAGGCTTTTTCAGCCTCCAGCAGGTAAATAAGGTACAGCCGGATGTGTTCCCGGCGAGTCAGATATCGGGGTAGCACGCGCTGCTCTGACAACCGCAGCAGGTCACTGAACCGGGTGCTTCTGAGGGTGTGGTTGAATTCCGCCATGCGAGCGCATTGCCAGATCAGTCCTTCTTTGCCTTCCAGATGCTCAGCGTGTTTTCGCGCATCTTTCAGCATGCGCTGGCGCTTCATTACCAGATCCAGGTGGGATGGTTTACGGGTGAATATACGACGAATGAACGGCACCCCCAACAACAGGATAATCACGAAGGCCCCAAAGCCACCCCCGGCAATCCAGGCCGGCACAAAACCTGTCAGGCCGCTGAGAAAGACGGTGGCTGCTGCAAGCGCGCAGAACACCCATAAATCCCGGCTGCGTCGGGCCGCCGCCATCTGGTAATTATCCGGCCAGTCGGACATGGCAAGCAGGTCAAAGTCCAACAGCAATACGCGATCGCACTGGCGCAGCATCAGGCGCAGCTTTCGTTGGCGGGATTCCGCCAGTGCTTTCTCGATATCGGATTCCGCGTCCTGATCACCCACGGTATCGCCACTGCCGACCTGTCCATCAGAAGCTTTAGCCCCGGCTTCTTCCGGGGACTGGGACCGCAGGGCGGCAGTACGCTCGGCGGCATTCAGCGCAGATTCCGGCGAATCCGGCACCGGGTCGGCGGCGCGGCCAGGACGAAGCATCGCACCGCCGGGCTCGGCAGTGGTCGGGGGGGTGCTTCTGGCAGTCGTGTTCTGGGCCATGGGGATCCTGAAAAAACGCCGTCCATTCCCGTGTATCGACCGCTTTATGGCAATCTTGAGTGCCCTTCCCGGGCGGGTGCCTTGGCAAGTCGGTTACCCGCCGTTATCCTTGCCAGTCCAGAGTGGCATTGGGCCGCTTCCTTGGTGTCTGGAGGTTTCGATGTTTACCGGTATTGTCCAGGGCAAAGCCCACATCACCGAGATCCAGAGCGTACCGGGTCTGAGTACGCTGATCATCGAATTCCCGGAGGGTTCGGTTGACGGTATCACCATCGGCGCCTCGGTGGCTATCAACGGCACCTGCCTGACCGTCACCCGCCAGGAAGGCAGCCAACTGTATTTCGATGCCATGCAGGAAACCCTGCGCCTGACCACCCTGGGAAACCTGCAGGCAGGCGATGCCGTCAACTTTGAGCGAGCCGCACGCATCGGGGACGAAATCGGTGGCCACCTGCTCAGCGGCCATGTGCACACCACGGCGACCGTTGCCGAGATTGTCCGGCCGGAGAACAACGTTACCCTGTGGTTCGAGGTCCCCGGGCAATGGATGCGGTACGTGTTCCCCAAAGGCTACATCGCCATCAACGGCGCCAGCCTGACCATTGGCGAGGTGTCCGGCAACCGGTTCAACGTGCACCTGATTCCGGAAACCCTGCGGGCCACCACGTTTGGCGAGGCCAGGGTGGGCCAGGTGGTGAACCTGGAAATCGACAGCCAGACCCAGACCATCGTCGACACCCTGGCCCGGCTGGGATACGAGCGCCCGCCGACCGCCGGCTGATCCCGGCCATGACGGACCGCGGTTGTCACTGAGGGGTTAGTTCAAGGCCTCGAATACAACAAACCGGGGGCTTGCCCCCCGCTGCTGTACCGTCCGAAAGAACCGCTGCAGACTGCGGTGATAACCCAGGTGCCGATTGCCCACCATCAGCAGGCGGCCCCCCGGCGCCAGGTGCTCCGAGGCCTGTTCAAACAGCCGCATCGCAATGTGATCCCCAACCACACCGCCCTCATGAAAGGGCGGATTCAGCAGAATCATCGGGTAGCGCCCGGCGGCTTCGGGCACCCCGTCTGCGTGGAACACCCGGGCCCGATCCGTGAACGACAGTCGGGCCAGGTTGTGCTCAACACTGACCACCGCCTGACTGGACACATCGCTGAAGTCGGCCTGAAGATCGGAACGGCGGATCAGCGCGGTCAGCCCGAGCACACCGTTACCGCAAGCCAGGTCGAGTAACCGTGAGCCTGGCGCCAGCGTCGCCAGCGCGTCCGCCATCAGCGGCAGCAACTCGGCGGTGCCCATATCAAGCTTCTCCCGGGCAAACACCGCCGGCAGGCCCTCGACCGGCGCGCTCAGCCCGGGCACCGGATATCCCCGCCAACATCCCGGCCAGGATGCCAGCAACGCCTTGCCCCGTTTGCAGATCACCACGCGGGCTTTCTTGCGGGCTGGCAACACGCGCTCGGTGATCACTGCCTCGGCAAACACATCGACACTGCGGTCCGGCAGATGTTTGATCATGCCACCGGCGAGGATCCGGCCCTCCGGGCCCAGCACGCTGTTGGCCCAGCGCAGCAACCAGGCCAGGTAATCGGCCTGGCGGGGGATCCGCAAGACGATCATATCAAAGGGCCCGGCAGGCGGGTTGCGCCAGGAGTGAACCGTTTCCGGTTCGGACAGATCGCGGTTCAGCCGGGCGTTGCGGGCCAGTGCATCGGCGGCCTGGGCGCTGTCCGCCACGCTTTGCAGCGAACACCCCGGAAACAGAGCCGTCAAAGCCAGAGTCAGTGCCCCGAACGCATCGTCCACCACCAGAAGCCGCACCGGGCGTGGCAGATCGACAGCGGCGCCAATCAGCAACTCGTCGGCGGCATCCCAGGCGCGCAGGCCCTGGCCGGCGGCGCCCGGGCGCTGCAAACGCAATGGGCCGCCCGGCGTCTCCAGTGTCTGGCTTGTCATTTCAGACTTCTCGTGGGTATTGATCTGGGTATGGGTCAGACATGGCGAAAATTAGGGTGTTTATTCTAGAAATTAACCGTAAATTGAGGCTGTTCACGCCAGAACACCCTTCGCCCCTACCCCAGGGGCTTTTTTCTGATCTCAGCGTCGTACCGCCCGGTAAACCGTAAATCGCCGGTCCTGAAACAACCGTTCCGTAGGGCCGACACATCGCTGCATAAGGGGCTCATAGGGCAGAAAACTGTTGGCGACCAGCCGCAGTTCGCCGCCAGCAACCAGATGGCTCGCCACTTGCCGCAGAAATTGCTCGGTCATGGAGGTATCGGTCCTGACCCCGGAGTGAAACGGCGGATTGGTTACCACCGCTTGCCAGCGCCCTTCCAGCCCGGACAGGCCATCATTCGCGTGAATCTTGCCCTCAACACCGTGCCTTTCATAGGTGCGCCTGGCACAGGTGACCGCCTGAAACTGCACATCCACGCTGTCAATCACCATCGACGGCCGGGTTTCGCGATGATGTTCGTGCAACCAGGCGCCGATTACTCCGGCGCCACAGGCAAAATCCAGCACCCGTTGGCCGTTGATCGGCTTCTCCTGCAGGGACTCCAGCAGGTGTCGGGTGCCGTCGTCCAGGGCGCCGTCGCTGAAAATGCCGGGCATACGGGCGACCGACAGGTGTTCACCAGCTGCGTCAGCGCTCTGCCAGCTTACCCAGTCGTTCAGGTCAAAGGACGACAGTGCCTGATGATTGCGCGCCACCCACACCTGGCAGTGTCGGGCACTGTCCACCTTGACGGCATCTTGCAGCGTCGACGCCAGGGTTTTCGCAGCACCGGCGATGCCTTCTTTCTTCTCGCCGATCACTATGATGGAGGCGGTTTCAGAACCGAGGTACCGGGCGAAGGCCAGCCGCATGGGCAACTCTGCCCGGGATTTGGGCAGGAAAACCACGACAGTGTCGGCATCACCGGGCATCAGGCCCTCGGTCTGATAGCCAAAATGCGGGTGCCAGATGTCGTTGGCCGGCAGCCGGGCATAGAGCCCTGCATGATCGGTCATGGCGATACCCGGCCCGGCCAGTTGGGCCAGCAGCGCCGGGTCCCGGATCCCCAGCACGGCCGTGCGGCCGTTAACCAGAGGAGCGTTGCGCAACAGTGCGTCGTGGGTGTTAGGCAAGCCTGCCATCAAAGCCAAACCGGGGTCAGGCGCGCTGACGGCCGGAACGCACCGGGCGTTCGACCAGCTCTTCGAGACTGGTGCGCAGGGTGCTCAGGCGATTTTCCTCCCCCGACACAGAAAGGCCCATATCCCGTAACAGGCCATCGGCAACGTCATAGACATACCCATGCACCGTCAGGTACTGGTTCCGTTTCCAGGCCTCCTGGACGATGCTGTTCTGGCACACATGGCCCACCTGTTCCAGCACGTTCAGCTCACACAAACGATCAACCCGGTCCTGGGCGCTTGGCAGCGCGTCCAGAATGCCCTTGTGTTTATCGCGAATGTCCTGAATGTGGCGCAGCCAGTTAGAAATCAGCCCGAAGCCCTCGTCGAGCACGGCCGCCCGGATGCCGCCACAGCCGTAATGGCCTACCACCAGAATGTGTTTGACCTTGAGCACTTCCACCGCGAACTGCAACACCGAGAGGCAGTTAAAGTCAGTGTGAATCACCAGATTGGCCACGTTGCGATGCACAAAAAGCTCACCCGGCATCAGATCGACAATCTGGTTGGCGGGCACCCGGCTGTCGGCGCATCCGATCCACAGGTACTCCGGCGCCTGCTGATTGGCCAGGCGATCAAAGAACTTGGGGTCATTGGCTTTGATGCTGCCGGCCCAGGCCCGGTTTTTGTCCAGAAGGTGTTGTAACTGTGGCATGATGCCGCTCCCAATATTGACGCCCTTGATTAATTGAACGGGAATCAACGGACTAACGCAAGGGTTCGATCGTTTTTCGGAGCCCGCCATCCCTGCACGGACCCCGAATGGTCTGGCCGAACCGTCTAGTGCGTGGTCTGGTGCGTGGTCTGGTGCATGGTGCTTTGCGCCAGGTCCAGCAGTTCCCGCAGCGCCACGGAGAACATCGCGTACTCCGGTTCCCGCACGCTCTTGAGTTCCGCCAGCATGGATTTCCAGCGCTGAATCATTGGCTGATGGGTCAGCATCCAGGCCTCAACGCTTTCTTCAAGCTTGCCGGACTCGTTAACCAACCGCAAAACACC
>DASSWD010000110.1:0-11170 GCA_035705335.1 Marinobacter sp.
GCAATTAAAAATTGATCGCAGCTTTGTTCGTGAAATCGCCGATCAGGCGCAATCCAGGGCCATTGCCCAAACCATTCTGACGCTGGGCTCCAACCTGGGCCTGGATGTTGTCGCCGAGGGCGTGGAGACACCCGAGCAGCGCGCCGAGCTGGTGGCTATGGGATGTCGGATTTTCCAGGGCTATCTGTTTTCCCGGCCGATACCGGCTGCTGAGTTTGAAGCGCTGGTGCACTCGGTTCGTTAAGGTCCCAAAATCTGTTGAAGGTTGCGTTCATCTTGCTTCATTCAACTGGCAGTACATCGACTTCTACGGTCAACTCATGCGCGCCGCCGCCATTCATCACCCCTCGCAGCGGTGTTACATCGCTGTAATCACGCCCCCAGGCCAGCGTCAGATAGCGTTCGTTGGGCAGGTTGCCGTTGGTCGGATCAATGTCGAGCCAGCCCCAGTTCGGTATAAAGACGCTCAACCAGGCATGGCTGGCATCAGCCCCGACCAGTTTTTCCTGACCCGGTGCCGGAAAGGTTTCCAGATAACCGCTGACGTAACGGGCTGCCAGGCCAATTGACCGCAGTGCGCCGATGGCGAGGTGGGCGAAATCCTGACACACGCCTTTGCGATCGTTCAACACGTCTTCGAGCGGAGTGGCCAGGGTGCTGTACTCGGGGTCGTAGCTGAATTCACGGTAAATTCTCTGATTGAGTGCCAGTAACGCTTCACACAGTGGGCGTTGCGGGGTGAAGGAGTCCAGCGCGAACCTTCTTAACGCGTCACTGCGGTGTATAAACGGGGAGTTCAGGGTAAAGAGACGTGCGTCGAGAATATCCGGATTAACAACACTTCCGCTGCCGCCCGGTGCCAGTTGCCGAACGACGGTTTCCCATTCGACATCAGCCTCTGCTCCGGCAGGCTCTGAGCGCTGCTGGGTGGTGATCTGGCTGCGCACGGTAACCTCCAGACTGTCGTGTATATCCTGAATGGCGAAATAGACCACCCGGTTGCCGAAGAAATCGCGTCGTTCGTGCTGACGCAAGGGCGTCGGCGAAATCGACAGCCGGGTGTTTTTGCAGTGCTGATAATCGAGGTCTCTGGGTAACAGGCGCGCTTCGTTGTGGCTGAGTGTTACCGGGCTGCTGTAATCGTAGTGGGTGGTGTGGCGCAACTGGTATTTCATGTGTCGGATCCTTGCAGGGTGACCAGTTGTTTGGGCGTTTCGGCATGGCTGAAATGGCTGTGCGAAACAGCATCAGACAGGGCATACAGCGGTGTCAGTAACTGGTCGAGCAGGGTTTCCAGAGCGGCCTGGGCTTTGGCAGAGTTTTCCAGGTCAGTCAGTGAATCCAGATCGACCAGGTGCAGGTAACTGGTTGCCTGGATAATCAGTCGGGTTTCCTGGCTGCGAAACGGTGTGGTCTCCGGGTGGGGCAGGTGTTCGATCTGGGTTTCCAGCCGCTTCAACATGTAACCCACTGAGCGGGGGTTGGTCTCGTCGAACAACAACAAATCGAGAATGGCGGCGGGATACAGCTGCGACCGATAGCGCCGGCGGTACACCGTCAGATTGTCGGTCGTCGCCAGTACGGTTTCCCACAGATCGGTGCCCGGTTTGCTGGCGCTGATCATCGCCAGTTTTAGCAGTTCCAGGCTGGCAATGCAGCGCTCGGTGATGCGACCAATATCCATAAACCGCCAGCCGTAGTGGTGCGGCATGGTTTCATTGCAGAGCCCAAAAAAGGCCGCCAGCAAGGTGACGATGTCTTCCAGGCTGCGCTGGCCGGCATTGGCACCCTGGGTGTTGGGCAGGTCGCTGAAGGTTTGATTCAGGGTGTTAATGGTACGCCAGGCGTCGTCGCCGAGGTGATCGCGCACGGCGCGGCTGTTACGCAGCATGGCGTGAAACATTCTGGGCAGGCCTTCGTCTTCGGCATTCTGAAACAGATCCAGCAGGGTTTTCCGCAACATCATAAACTGTTCTACGGCCGCTGGTTGTTCACCCTGGGCTTGCGCGCCCGGGTCAACTTCCGGGTCCAGGGTTTCCGGCAGTTCCAGTTTCAGCGCTGTGAACAGATCGGGCAGCAGCGTTTCAGCCAGGCGCAACTGGCCTTCCTCAACCAGGCTGGTCAGGGTTTCGCGCAATAACCGTGACCGGTTATCCAGGCGTTCGCCATAGCGGCCTATCCAGAACAGGCTTTCGGCAACGCGACTGGGCAAATCCATACCGTCACGGGTGACCAGGATGGGCCCTTTGGCACGTTGCAACAGGCTGACATGGGGCTGGGCGACCGGTGACAGTACCCATATATCCTTGACGATGGTGCTTTCCATTACCGGTGTGCCCGGCTCGGCCACCCAGGCCAGTCCACCGGGCATGATGCGATGCTGGCGGGTCGCCGGTTCGGTATTACCTTCGCCCGGGTCAGCCAGAGCAAAAAACCGTAAACACACCGGTTGCGGTGTCACCTTGTTGTTTTTCAGGTTATAGCTTGGCGAGGAGGCGGGTTTTACCGGCTGCTCAGCCACATAGAGGTGAGGTGCCTGAAGGATGGAGTGACGCAGGCTTGCCAGCG
The DNA here is from genome assembly GCA_035705335.1 of Marinobacter sp. Classification (GTDB taxonomy): domain Bacteria; phylum Pseudomonadota; class Gammaproteobacteria; order Pseudomonadales; family Oleiphilaceae; genus Marinobacter. Next base: position 2,569 of record DASSWD010000110.1, read on the forward strand.
CCTCAGGCGTCAGCCCGTCCGGTTTGATCGTGTGGTTAACATCGTTTACGGCCCGAAGTTGCCAGGCGCTCAAGTCGCCTAAAACGGTGTTCAGGTAACCTGGTTCACCGCACCAGAGCACGTCGCGGCCAGCGAGCAACAAGCTTTCCCCGAGCAGGTGCTGGCACAGGCCCGGTAAAAAGGCAGCCAGGGCAGGGTGCTCCAGTACGCCCACGCCCAGGCTGTTGGCGATGGCAACTTCGCCGCGACGGGCGGCCTGCATTAGCCCCGGAACGCCCAGCAGCGAATCCCCGCGCAACTCCAGCGGGTCGCACCAGGGGTCAGTCACTTGCCGGACGATAACGTCGACGGCTTTCAGACCGCCCAGCGTGCGCATCGATACCTGGCCATCGCGCACCACCAGGTCACCGCCCTCGACCAGGGAAAAATTCATGTAATTGGCCAGCCAGGCATGTTCAAAATAGCCCGAGCTGCCCGGGCCGGGTGTGAACAGAACGATATTGGGGTTTTCCCGGCGATGCGGTGCCAGTTCCGACAGGCAGCGGTGGTAGGCCTGCAGAAAACCGGCCAGCCGGCTCAGCGGCGCATCCCGGTAGAGGCGGGACAGTGCTCGCGATAGAATAATGCGGTTTTCCAGCGCATAGCCGACGCCCGAGGCCGCCTGAGTCCAGTCACTCAGTACCCGCCAGTCGCCGTGTTCGTTGCGCATTACATCCATGCCCTGAAAGATGACTCTGGGTCGCTCGTACAGGTTGCCGGTATCCGCCGCGGGGAACAGCCAGCCCGGGTGCGTAAAAACCAGTTCCGGTGGCAGAATGCCGTCCCGGATAACGCGCCGTTCACCGTACAGATCAGCGACCAGACATTCGAGCAACCGGGCCCGTTGCTTCAGGCCCTGTTCCAGCATGGTCCAGCTTTGCGGGCTGATGACATAGGGAATCGGGTCCAGTTGCCAGGAGCGCATTTTGCGCACATCGTCTTCGTAAACGTTGAAGGTAACCCCGTTTTCGTACAGCAGGTTCTGGGCTTCCAGCGTGCGTTGTTGCAAACCGTCCAGCCCCAGGTCATCGAGTTCCTCAATCAAGGGTTGCCAGCGCGCCCGAAACTGCCCTTCCCAGGTAACCAGGTCGTCGTAATGCAGGCCTGGCTCAGGCAGCCTGGCCAGATAGTCGGTCAGTAATTGTTGCAGCAGGGGGCTGTGCGGGGCTGGGTTGCGCATGATCGGTCTGAGTCCGCTGGACGATCGGTAATTGAACGAGGTGGGTTTACGGGGTGTTGCTCCGAAACCGCTTGAGTCTGGCTGGTAAACGCTATATCTATGGATGATAAACCAACTGCACCCGACTGAGTACATTATATGCAATTGTTCCGGTGCGAGTCCTGCGGACATCGGGTCTACTTCGAAAACACACAATGCACCCAGTGCGGCGCCGTGCTGGGCTTTGACCCCGATCGCTTTGAGATGGCGGCGATTCGGCCGCTGGGCGATGGTCGCTGGCAGTCAGTGGCAACAGGTAGCCAGGCCAGAGGGGTTTATTACCAGTGCAGCAATTATGCGCGTCAGGGCGTGTGTAACTGGTTGGTGCCGGAATCATCGCAGGAAGTCTTTTGCGTCGCCTGCCGCCTGAATCAGACCATTCCGGATCTCAGCGTCGGGTCCAATAAAACGCTCTGGGCGCGGCTTGAAACCGAAAAGCGGCGACTGGTATACAGCCTGTTGAAATTGAACTTACCGCTGGCACCGAAAACGGATGAAGAGCAGGGGCTGGCATTTCGCTTCCTGGCCGATACCGCGCCCCAGTTTAATGAAAGCGGTCGGGTGATAACCGGTCATGAAGACGGGGTCATTACGCTGAACATTGCCGAGGCCGACCCGGTGACACGCGAAGCCATGCGCAGCCAGATGGCGGAACCCTATCGCACTATTTTGGGGCATTTTCGGCACGAATCCGGGCACTATTACTGGGATCGGCTGGTTTGGAATACCCCCTGGCTTGAGCCGTTCCGACAGTGTTTTGGTGATGAGCGGCAGAACTATAGCCAGGCCCTGAAAACGCTCTATAGCCAGGGTGCGGCCGCCAACTGGCAGGAAAACCATGTTAGCGCTTACGCCAGCTCCCACCCCTGGGAAGACTGGGCCGAGACCTGGGCCCATTATCTGCACATGGTCGACACCCTGGAGACCGCCTATCAGTTTGGTCTGAGCCTGCACCCAAGGGTGACAGAAGACTCTGAAAAGAGCGTTGAGCAACGCTTCAACCCCTATTTCGATACCCATATCGACAGTTTGGTGGAGCACTGGCTGCCACTGACCTATGCTTTGAACAGCTTGAACAGAAGCATGGGGCACGGCGACCTGTATCCCTTCGTGCTCTCACCCGGTGCGGTGCGCAAGCTCGGTATGGTGCACGATGTTATTCACCAGTCACCGCTGCCAGCCTTCACCGTCGACTCTATGGCTTAACTTGCTATATCTGGCGTAGCAATTGCTACGTCAACATCACACTTACAAGGATTGGAATCATGACCCTTCGCGTTGCGCTCAAGCATTCCACCCGCTACGCCTTTGACCGGTCTGTCGCCCTCAGTCCACATCTGATCCGGCTCAAACCGGCGCCCCATTGCCGGACGCCTATTGACGCCTACTCGTTAAACATCAGCGGTGGCCCCAACTTTATAAACTGGCAACAGGACCCGTTCGGCAACCATCTTGCCCGCGTCGTGTTCCCCGACAAAGTCCGTTATCTGCAAGTAGATGTTGAACTGATCGTACCGATGACGGTGATCAACCCCTTCGATTTCTTTCTTGAAGACTACGCCGAAGCCTTTCCCTTTACTTACCCGGATGCGTTGAAGAAAGAGCTCACGCCTTACCTTGAAGTCAACGAAGACGGCCCGCTGCTGAAACAATGGCTGACCGGCGTCAGCCTGGACGAACGACCCACTGCCGATTTTCTGGTCAGCATTAACCAGCGCCTGCAGCAGGACATCGAATACCTGGTACGGATGGAACCAGGCGTCCAGAATTCCGATGAAACGCTGGACATCAAACGCGGCTCCTGCCGGGATTCCGCCTGGTTGCTGGTGCAGATATTCCGGCATCTGGGCTTGGCGGCCCGTTTTGTGTCCGGCTATCTGATTCAACTGAAAGCCGATCAGCAAGCGCTGGATGGCCCCTCGGGAACCGAGGTTGATTTCACCGACCTGCACGCCTGGACCGAGGTGTTTATTCCCGGTGCCGGCTGGATCGGGCTGGACCCGACCTCCGGGCTGTTCGCCGGAGAAGGGCATATTCCGCTGGCTGCCACACCGGAACCGACCAGTGCCGCACCCATCACCGGGGCCAGCGATAAAAGCGAAGTCGAGTTCAATTTCTCGATGAGCGTCACTCGCATTCACGAAGACCCCCGCGTAACCCGCCCTTACAGCGAAGAGCAATGGCAAAGCATTCTGGCGCTGGGCGACAAGGTCGATGACCAGTTGAACCAGCAGGATTTGCGCCTGACCATGGGTGGTGAGCCAACCTTTGTGTCCATTGATGACATGGATGCCCCGGAGTGGACCATCGCTGCTCTCGGTGACGACAAACGCCGCCTGTCGGAAACCTTGCTGCATAAGCTCCGCGCTGAATTTGCGCCGGGCAGCCTGGTGCATTATCAGCAGGGCAAATGGTACCCCGGTGAACCACTGCCGCGCTGGGCACTGGCCTGTTACTGGCGCAAGGATGGCAAAGCCCTGTGGCAGGACGAGCAATGGCTCGCGACGTTTAATGAACAGGCATCGACCGACAAGAAAACCAGGCCTGCTGAGGTCAGTGTCGATACGGCCAGAACCTTTGCCGCACTGGTCGCCAATCGGCTCGGTGTACGCGACCGGTTTTTGATTCCCGGCTATGAAGACGCCTACCACTATTTACTGCAGGAAGCGCAGCAACCGATCGATGTCGACCTGAGCAAGGAAGACCTGAAAGACAGCGATAACCGGCGTCGACTGGCGGCCCTGTTGCAACGCGGCCTGGATGAAATTACCGGCTTTGTGTTGCCGCTCGGTCGTGATGTGCGCCGGGATCGCTGGCAGTCCAGTGAGTGGCCATTGCGTCGCGAAGCGTTATATCTGATTCCGGGCGACTCGCCCATGGGGTTGCGCTTGCCACTTGCCAGCCTGCCGGAGTCCAACCGGGCTGAAGAACATCAACCGCCCAGCACCTTTGAATTGCGCCAGCCGCTGGCCGATATTCATGGCGAAGTGGCGGCCCGTTATACCGCCTGGCAGAAAGACACTGGCGCCCGAAGTCCGGTCAGTGAACAACTTCTCGATCAGCCAGGGGCAATGGACGAAGCGGAGGGCATTATTCACACCGCCCTCTGTATTGAACCTAGGGATGGCCAGCTTTTTGTTTTTATGCCACCCGTTGCCAGACTCGAAGACTACATTGACCTGCTCGCCAGCGTTGAACAGACAGCGGCTGAACTGAAAATACCGGTGGGCATAGAGGGTTATCCGCCGCCCTCCGATCCGCGTCTGGAAAAGTTCATGATTACTCCCGACCCGGGGGTCATTGAAGTGAACATCATGCCGGCCAGCAATTGGCCCGATGCGGTACGAATCACTGAGACCATCTACGAAGCCGCCCGCCAGAGCCGCCTGGGCGCCGACAAATTCATGCTCGACGGTCGTCATACTGGCACCGGGGGCGGTAATCACGTCACGCTCGGTGGCGCCACGCCGACCGATTCACCCTTTCTGCGCCGGCCGGATTTACTCGCCAGCATGGTCACTTACTGGCAGCACCACCCGGCTCTGTCATATCTGTTCACCGGCATGTTCATGGGCCCGACCAGTCAGGCGCCGCGCATTGATGAAGCGCGACACGAGGCATTGTATGAACTGGAAATTGCGTTTCAGCAGATGCCGCCGGGAGAAGTACCGCAACCCTGGCTGGTCGATCGCCTGTTGCGCAATCTGCTGACTGATATTACCGGCAACACCCATCGTGCCGAGTTTTGCATCGATAAACTCTACTCGCCAGACAGCGCCACTGGCCGGCTCGGGCTGGTTGAACTGCGCGGTTTTGAAATGCCCCCGCACGCCCGCATGAGCGTGATGCAACAGCTGTTGATTCGGGCTCTGGTGGCCAGGTTTGCGGCAGACCCCTATCGCAAACCCCTGGTGCGCTGGGGTACGGCGCTGCACGACCGATGGCTGCTGCCGCATTATTTATGGGCGGATATGCTCGACATTCTCAGCGATCTGCGCGACCACGGCTTTGACTTTGATCTCGACTGGCTGGCGCCGTTTCTGGAATTCCGCTTCCCGCAGTACGGTCAGGTGCAATACGACCAGATATCACTTGAATTGCGACAGGCCATTGAGCCCTGGCATGTGCTCGGTGAAGAAGTCAGCGGTGGCGGAACGGCTCGCTACGTGGATTCCTCGGTTGAGCGTTTACAGGTCAAGGTAAGCGGGCTGGTTCCCGAGCGCCATGTGCTGACCTGCAACGGTCGGCCGGTTCCGCTGCATAGCACTGGCACAAAAGGGGAGGCCGTTGCCGGTGTGCGGTTTCGGGCCTGGCAACCACCTTCGGCACTGCACCCGATGATTCCGGTGCATGCGCCGCTGGTGTTCGACATTGTCGATACCTGGAACGACCGCTCACTGGGCGGTTGTACTTACCATGTTTCACACCCGGCGGGCCGGAATTACGAGCATTTTCCGGTCAATGCCAACGAAGCCGAGGCCCGCAGACTGTCCCGTTTCTGGTCTTACGGTCATACCCAGGGGCCCTTACCGGTGACCGCGTCGGTACCGCGAGGCGAGTACCCGCACACCCTGGACATGCGCTTTGACCATGTGCGCGAAGCGGCACTAAAAGCAAACCGGTCAGGCCATTGAACGAGCGCGTAAAGGAGAACCATCGATGAGTAAAATAAATTGGTCGGAATACGCCTGTAAGGGTTTTTACGATGAGCTGATGGCTCAACCCGGCGTGCCGCATCCGGCTGCAAAAATGTTGTGTGATTATCTGGCCGAGCTCGGTGGTCGCGAACTGGCCGAATTGAAGAACGCCTCGGAAGTGGCGATTCAGGTGATGGGGATTACCTTCACGGTATATTCCGAAGGCAATATGATCGACCGCGCCTGGCCCTTCGATATAGTGCCGAGGATCATCCCGCTCGATGAATGGCAGCGAACCGAAGCCGGCCTGAAACAACGGGTTCAAGCCCTGAATATGTTCATCAATGATCTGTATCACGATCAGAAAATCATTCGTGACAAGGTGTTCCCGGCTGAAGTGCTGGCGCAGTCGGCGAACTTCCGCAAGCAATGCGTGGGGATTAACCCGCCCAACAATATTTGGGCGCATATTTGCGGATCGGACCTGGTGCGCGACAAAGACGGCACGCTGTACGTGCTGGAAGACAATTTGCGGGTGCCCTCCGGTGTGTCCTACATGCTCGAGAATCGCAACGTCACCAAACGTGTCCTGCCCGAGTTGTTTGCAACCGGGAAAATACAGCCGGTGGACGATTACACCGGTCAGCTTTACGACATGCTGGCCTCCATGTCGCCAAGGCCCGGCGATGATCCGCAAATCGTGGTAATGACACCGGGTATTTATAATTCAGCCTATTTCGAGCACTCCTATCTCGCCCAGCAAATGGGGGTTGAGTTGGTGGAAGGTTCTGACCTGGTGGTCGATGACGACGATGTCGTGCATATGCTGACCGTTGATGGTCTGAAGCGGGTGGATGTAATCTATCGTCGCGTAGACGATCTGTTTCTGGACCCGGAAGTGTTCCACCCCGATTCGGCACTGGGCGTGCCCGGTCTGATGCGCGCCTGGCGCAGTGGCAACGTCGCTCTTGTCAATGCACCGGGAGCCGGTGTTGCGGATGACAAAGTCGTTTACGCCTTTGTGCCTGAGATCATTCGCTATTATCTCGATCAGGAACCGCTGCTGGCCAACGTGCCCAGTTATCTGTGCATGCGCGAGGACGACCGCCGCTACGTGCTTGATCACCTGCATGAACTGGTGGTTAAGCCCGCCAATGAATCGGGTGGCTATGGCATGCTGGTCGGCCCGCATTCAACCAAGAAAGAACGGGAAAAATTCGCCGAGCTGATCAAGGCCGACCCGCGTAATTACATGGCGCAACCGACGCTCAAGTTGTCGACTACGCCCACGCTGATTGATGACCAGCTGGAACCCCGCCACGTGGATTTGCGCCCCTTTATTCTGTCTGGCAAGGGCAGCACCTACGTGACCACTGGCGGTTTGACCCGAGTTGCGCTGACCAAGGGGTCTTTGGTGGTGAACTCGTCGCAGGGTGGTGGCAGTAAAGACACCTGGATTGTGGATTTGAAATGATGCGGCCTACATTGGACCAAAACGAGGTGATTTATGCTTTCTCGTGTTGCTGAAAACATCTATTGGCTGGCGCGTTATCTGGAGCGGGCGGAAGATACGGCCCGTTTGATCAACGTCACCAGTAACTTGCTGCTCGACTTTCCCCGAACCACCCGGCTCGACTGGGATTCCCTGGTCACCATTACCGGTGCCGAAGAACTGTTCGATGAGCATTATGAAACGCGCAGTGCCGACAATGTATTGAATTTTCTCTGTGTCGATCTGAACTATACTGGGTCGATTATTTCGTCGTTGCAGGCGGCACGGGAAAACCTGCGCACCACGCGTGACATTATGCCGCGTGAGGTCTGGGAAGAGTTGAATACGCTCTATCTGGATACGCTGAAACAGGTGGAGGCCGGTATTACGTCGCGCAAGCGGGATGCTTTTTTAAAGCGCGTGATCCGTAGTTGCCAGGCCATCAATGGCTTGATCGAAGGTTCATTGAGTCACACCCAGGTACACACCTTTCTGATGCTCGGCCGGAACCTGGAACGTGCCGACATGACCACGCGCATCATCGATGTGCGCTCGGCCAACCTGCTGCCACGCAGTCCGGACGATCTGACACCCTTTGAAAATCTGCAATGGATGAGCGTGCTGAAATCCCTGACCGGTTATCAGATGTACCGGCAGCAGGTTCGACTGCGGGTCCGGGGCCCGGATGTGTTGCGCTTCCTGCTCCAGGACGAGTTCTTCCCGCGGGCCGTAGCCAGTTGCCTGGGCCAGCTATCCTTTGAACTTGAGGACCTGCCAAGACACGAGGAAGTGCAGGCACTGGTGGATGATTTACTGCCGCGCCTGGTCAATGCCAACATGGAAAAAATGGCGCATACCCCGGATTTGCTGCACGATTTTATCGATACACTGCAAATCTCGTTCAACGAATTGCACCAGGCGATCGCCGATCATTATTTCAGCGGCGAGTATCGGGGGCAGTCTCAGAGCCAGTCCGACGTTGCCTGAGGTTTGGCTTGCTCAGTGCCAGGAATTCGCGCCTGGCACCGGGTATGCCTAACCGGGGTCGGCGTGAACCCATCCCTGGGGCCTAGACCGCAGCATCCCTGCTGCGGACTACCCCGGTTAGGCACACCCGGCACCAGGCACTTGGCTTTGTGGAAAATTTGAACCACCGATTTTCAGATATTGGATCGTATTATGACTTCAGAATTAATCGACCTTGCGACCAAGTCA
>DASSWD010000111.1:0-21373 GCA_035705335.1 Marinobacter sp.
GGCGGTTTTGAGTTCGCCGAACAGGTCCAGGTCATTGTTACTGGCCGCGCCGTCGGTGCCGATGGTGACGTTGATGCCCCGGTCGAGCAGGGTCTGCACCGGGCACAGGCCGCTGGCCAGTTTCAGGTTGGATTCCGGGCAATGCACGATGTGCGCGCCGGTGGCGGCCAGGTGGCTCAGATCAGATTCGTCGATCTGGGTCATGTGGACGCACTGGGTGTTCGGGCCCAGCAGGCCGAGTTCGGCCAGCCGGGTGACCGGTCGCTTGCCGCTGCCCTTGATGGCGTCCGCCACTTCAAAGGCGGTTTCGTGCAAATGAATCTGGATCGCGGCGCCGGTGGTTTGCGACAGCGCCAGGACATCCTTGAGCGGCTGGTCTGAGACCGTGTAGGGCGCGTGGGGGCCGATGGCTGGCTGAATGTAGGTGCTGCCCTGCCATTGGGCGATCAGATCGGTGCCTTTTTTCAGGTACTCATCCGGGCCGCTGCCCCACATGGTCGGCATGTCCAGCATCGGAAAACAGACCTGCGCCCGCATGCCCACATCATGGGCCACCTGGGCGGTGACTTCCGGAAAGAAATACATATCCGAAAAGGTGGTGGTGCCGGTGCGCAGCATTTCTGCGATGGCCAGCTTGCTGCCGTCGGCCACGAAGGCGTCGCTGACGAATTTACCCTCGGCAGGCCAGATGTGATCATTCAGCCAGGTCATCAGCGGCAGGTCGTCCGCCATGCCCCGGAACAGGGACATCGCGGTATGGCCGTGCAGGTTGATCAGCCCGGGCATGACCACGTGCTGGTCCAGGGTGATGGTTTCACGAGTTCGGTAGCGGGCGTCTGCCTCGCTCTGGGGCAGCACGTCTGCGATGCGGCTGCCCTGAAGAATGACCGCCTGGTGTTCCAGCACCACGCCAAAAGGCTCGATGGGAATCAGCCAGCGTGCGTTGATGCGGGTATCCGCTGCGGTGATGGTGTCTGCCGTCATGAACCTGCCTATCAATGACCCGCTGCACCACCCGGTGGCGCAGTTATAAGTGGAGCTGTGCAGTATAACCAGCCATACCGGCCTTAACTACCTGTCCGGGCCGCGTGGGTCTGTGGCGTGTGCTGTGACTACCGCCGCGTCGCCCGGGGTGGTTATACTGCCGCCTTCCATTTCATGCTCCGGAGGTCTCCCATGGCAACATCCGCCCCTGAACGCTCCATTGGCACCGTGGCCATGCGCTGGCACGGTGACCGCCTGGATCTGCTGGACCAGCGGCTGCTGCCCGGTGAAGAGCACTGGATCACCTCAGAGGGTCCGTCGGGTGTCGCACAATGCATCGCCGATATGGTGGTGCGGGGTGCACCGGCGATCGGGATCAGTGCGGCCTATGGCGTGGCGCTGGCCGCCCGGCACGCTGGAACCGGCGACTGGCGGGCGGAGATTGCCGGGGCGATGGATGAACTGGCCCGTTCCCGCCCCACAGCCGTCAACCTGTTCTGGGCGCTGGAACGAATGAAGCGGGTGTTTGAGGCCTGCGAGTCACTGGACATGGCAATCACCCGGCTGGCCACGGAAGCCGAGCAGATTCACGCTGAAGACCTGGCGGCCAATCTGGCCATGGCCGACCACGCCCTGAGTGTGATTCGGGCTGACGGCCCGGTGTCGGTACTGACCCACTGCAACACTGGCGCGCTGGCCACCGGCGGTTATGGTACGGCCCTTGGCGTGATTCGGCGCCTGCATGAAGAGGGGTTGCTTGCCCAGGTCTTCGCTGATGAAACCCGGCCCTGGTTGCAGGGCAGCCGCCTGACCGCCTGGGAACTCAGCCGGGACGGTATCCCCATTACTCTCAATGCAGATGGCGCAGCGGCGGCAATCATGGCCAGCGGGAAAGTGCAGTGGGTGATTGTCGGGGCCGACCGGATTACCGCCAATGGTGACGTGGCCAACAAGATCGGCACCTACAGCCTGGCGGTGCTCGCCCGGTTCCACGACATCCGGTTCATGGTGGTGGCGCCATCCAGCACGGTGGATATGGCGTTGGCGAACGGCGGCGACATTCCCATTGAGGAGCGCCCGGGTTCCGAAGTACGGTCGATCCGCGGCATTGCCCTGGCGCCTGAGGGTGTGAATGTGTTCAACCCGGTGTTTGATGTCACCCCTGCCAACCTGATTGATGCCATTGTGACGGAGAAGGGCATTGTCCATACCCCGGACGTTGCTGGCATGAACCGGCTGTTCGGCTGAGGGCGGGGCGCCTCTCAGCCGACGTGCAGTGAGCCTGTCTCCTGGCGGTACCTCACCCTGTCTTTACTCGGGCTGAGTACTGACCTGGGCCTTGGCGGAGTATTGGGTTGGCATCAGGATGGAGGCAGTGGTGCGGTCAAGCTCCAGCAGGTCCGCCATGATGTGACCGCCTTCGCGGATGATGAAGTCCAGTTCGTCGTCGGTGGTGTCAGGATCGGCTGCCTGCTGATCCTGCCAGTCGTCCAGTTGCTCCAGAGACTCAAACAGCTCTTCCCCTTGCAGTTCCCGACGAGCATTAGCAATGGCCAGGCGGGTGCGCTCTATATCGTTATGGATTTCCTTTCGGTCGTCCAGGCTGAGGCTGACGTATTCGATATCACGTTGCTTCTCCAGGAAATCAATCTCTCTTTGCAGCAGTTTGAATTCTGGGCTCGTGGCAAAGCGGTTGTTGTGCCGGGCACGCAGTTCATCGATTACATGGCTGAAATCAAAGTAGCGGGTGTGTGGCACGGCCTCAATCTGATCCCAGGGTAAGGCGCGATCCAGTGCATTCTCTCCAATCCGGCTTTTATCCACGCGTGACGGAATCTCGATATCGGGAATTACGCCTCTATGCTGGGTTGAACCTCCGGAAACGCGATAGAATTTCGACTGAGTGATTTTCAACTGGCCGTGGTTGAGAGGGCGAACTGCCTGAACAGTACCCTTGCCAAAAGTCTGGGAGCCAACGACCAATCCCCGCCCGTAATCCTGAATGGCGCCTGCAAAAATCTCCGATGCCGAGGCGCTCATTCGGTTGACCAGCACCACCAGGGGGCCGTCATAGGCGACGGAAGGGTCTTCGTCGTTAAGAATCTGTACTTCGTTGTTGGCGTTGCGGATTTGAACCGTAGGGCCCTGCTCGATGAACAGGCCAACCAGATCATTTGCTTCGTGAAGCGCGCCGCCACCATTGTTGCGCAGGTCTATCACGATTCCGTCAACGTTCTCCTGCTTTAATTTCTCTATCAGGTTCCGGACATCGCGCGTGGTGCTCTTGTAGTTCGGGTCCCCCGCCTGCATGGCCTGGAAGTCTGCGTAAAAAGTGGGAATTGTGATCACGCCTACCTTGTAGTCCTCGCCCTTGCGGTTTAGCTCGATGACGTCTTTGCTTGCGCTCTGCTCCTCCAGTTTCACCTCATCACGATTGATCGCGATGGAGCGGGTAACTGACTCATCGGGCGCATTGGCGGGAATCACTTCCAGAGTGACGGTGGAGTTGCGAGGTCCGCGAATCAGATCGACCACTTCATCAAGGCGCCAGCCAATCACGTTGACGGGCTCTTTACCTTCTTGTGCGACGGAAATGATCCTGTCCGCTGGCTGCAGTTGTCCCTGCTTGTCGGCCGGGCCGCCCGGCACCAGGCGCACGACCTTGGTGTATTCGTTATCGGCCTGCAGAACGGCGCCAATACCCTCAAGGGACAGGCTCATGTTGATATTGAAGTTTTCCGAAGTGCGCGGGGAAAAATAGGAGGTGTGCGGATCCCACATGCCGGTGAAAGCGTTCATGTACGCCTGGAAGGCATCTTCACTGCGCGCCTGAAATGCTCGCTTGAGCTGACCCTCATACCGGCGGCGGAGGTTGTCTTTGATTGCGTCTTCATCAGTACCGTTCAGTCGCTGGGACAAAACGGCATTCTTGATGCGCTTGGTCCAGAGGGCGTCGAGGGCTTGGGTGTCTGGCTCCCAGTCTACCTCCGAACGGTCGACACGAATGCGCTCCTCGATGCTGAAATCCAGGTTGTCGAGGCCGTTATCGATGAGATCCAGTGCGAATCTCAGGCGCTCTATCATGCGTTTCTGAACGAGATTGTAGATCTCGAAGCCTGGTTGCAACTGGCCGGTTTTGAGAGCCGAACCCAAGGTGAATCTGAACTGGGCCAGTTGGTTCACGTCCTGCTGGGTCAGGTAGATGCGCTGCCCGTCAAGGTAATCCAGGTAGGCATCAAAGACATCACTGGAGAGTGCATCGTCGATTCTCAGGTCCCGGAAGTGAGTAAACTGCAGTTGGCGCGCTATGAGAATATTTGCCCGGGCCTGCTCGATCGTTGGGGCGACAGGCTGATACAGCGTTGGCGCGTCGATTTTGGCCTGCACGCTCGTACCAATTGACAGGATGCCCGCTATCGCCAGGGCGGTGAGTCGTGGCCAGATCGCCCGCGGAGCAGACCGACGAAGAGACTGGAATGTTTCCGCGATGATCATAGTTCGATACCTGGTTAAGCTGGGCGTTACAACCTGCGTTCGTATCGACGAACGGGTTTTCCGACCCGTGACTGGTCAATTTATTGTAGGCAACCGCTACACGGCATGCCATAGGCCTGGCGTATGGGTTCGTGACAATCTGTCCATATAGATATGGGCAGGTTGCCGCGGGTAAAAGGGTTTTCGGAAAAAACAGCGAATGGTTGGCCCCGGTGAATCCGGGCCAGAGAGGCAAGGCTCTCCGGCCCAGGGGCCATCTGACGGACGGGGGCGTTACTCGAACAGGCTGTTGCTATCGGCTTTTTGCACCAGCAGAGCGGGAGGTCTGAAGCGATCGCCGTAGTGGTCCGCCAACTGCTGCGCCCGCTTGGTAAACGCGCCCACACCATACTGGTTGACGAACTGGATGGCACCGCCGGTCCAGGGGGCGTAGCCGATGCCGAAAATGCTGCCGATGTTGGCATCTTCGACGGTTCTCAGCACACCTTCTTCCAGGCAGCGGATGGTCTCAATGGCCTGAATGAACAGAATCCGGTCTTTCAGGTCCCGGAGCTGCACACGGCGGGCTTTGGCCTGATCCACAAACAGGCTCTCCAGCTCCGGCCAAAGATATTTCTTGCCGTTCTGCGGGTATTGGTAGAAGCCGGCACCAGCGGCTTTGCCCTTGCGGCCGTGGCTATCCACCATGGCGTCGATGATGGCCTCGGCCGGGTGCGGCTGCCAGGTGCCGCCGGCGGCTTCGGTGTCTTTCCTGCTCTGGGCACGGATGTGCTGCATCAGGGTCATGCTGACTTCGTCAGAGATCGCCAGCGGTCCCACGGGCATGCCGGCCAGCAGCGCCGCGTTCTCGATACTGGAGGGATGAATGCCCTCGGCCAGCATACTGATGCCTTCATTGACGAAGGTGCCGAAAACCCGGGAGGTGAAGAAACCACGGCTGTCGTTCACGACAATGGGGATCTTGCCGATCTGCTGCACATAGTCGAAGGCCCGCGCCAGAGTGTCATCGGAGGTTTTCTCACCCACGATGATTTCCACCAGTTGCATCTTGTCTACCGGCGAGAAAAAGTGGAGCCCGATGAAGTTATCCGGCTGGGCGGAGGCCTGAGCCAGCTGGGTAATGGGGATGGTGGAGGTGTTGGACGCAAAAATTCCGTTTGCGGCCATTTTTGGCTCGGACTCCTGGGTAACCCTGGCCTTCAGATCGCTGTCTTCGAACACCGCTTCAATGATCAGGTCACAGCCTTCCAGGTCGTCGGCGGAAGCCGTGGCCTTGATGCGGGCGAGCACCTCGTCTTTCTGGGATTCGGTCATGCGGCCCCGGCTGACTTTCTTGGCCAGCAGGTTTTCGGAATACCCTTTGCCTTTCTCCGCGTTTTCCACGGAAACGTCTTTCAGTACCACCTCAATGCCACGGCTGGCGGTGGAGTAGGCGATACCTGCGCCCATCATCCCGGCACCCAATACACCGACTTTCCTGAAGGTTTCCGGAGCGATACCGTCCGGGCGGCTACCGCCAGCCTTGATGGCGTTGAGCTGGAACCAGAAGGTGCCGGTCATGTTCTTGGCAACCTGGCCGGTGGCCAGCTCGGTGAAGTAGCGGGTTTCAATCAGGCTGCCGTTGTCGAAATCGACCTGCGCGCCTTCCACAGCCGCAGCCAGAATGCGCTCCGGGGCCGGATAGCAACCTTTGGTCTTCTGTTTCAGCATGGCTGGTGCGATGGCCAGTTTCTGGGCCATGGCCGGATGGTGCGGAGCGCCGCCGGGGAACTTGAAGCCTTTCTGATCCCAGGGCTGCTGGTACTTGGGGTTGGCGTCAATGAACGCGCGCGCTTTGGTGATCATGTCGTCCGCCGAGCTGGCCAGTTCATCCACGATGCCTGCCTTCAGGGCCGCTTTCGGATTCACCTTCTTGCCTTCCATCAGGAACGGGAAGGCGGCCTCCAGGCCAATCATCCGGGGCAGGCGCTGGGTCCCACCACCGCCGGGCAGAAGGCCCAGGGTCACTTCCGGCAAGCCCAACTGAGTACGGTCGTCATCCAGCGCGACGCGATAATGGCACGCCAGGGCGATTTCCAGGCCGCCACCGAGTGCGGTGCCGTTGATGGCTGCAACCACAGGCTTGCCGCAGGTTTCCAGAAAGCGCATGTCCGCTTTGAGGCTATTGACCATGTCTTCGAACTCTTTAGCCTGCTCGCGGGTGACTTTGTGCAGTTCGTTCAGGTCGCCGCCGGCGAAAAACGTTTTCTTGGCGGAAGCAATGATAATGCCTTTGATGTTATCCAGATCGCCTTTGACCCTGTTTATGGTCTTCGTCAGCGCGGCGCGGAACTCGCCGTTCATGGTGTTGGCGGACTGGCCCGGCATGTCGATGGTGAGGGTCAGAATCTGGTCTGAACCCAGGTCGTATCGGATGGCACTCATGGTCGGTTCCTTCAGATTAAAAGTGAGTTCACACGCGTTCGATGATGGTGGCGATGCCCATACCGCCACCGACGCACAGTGTGGCCAGGCCGAAGCGCTTCTTACGGCGTTCCAGTTCATCCAGCAGGGTGCCCAGAATCATCGCCCCGGTGGCTCCCAGTGGGTGGCCCATGGCAATGGCGCCGCCGTTGACATTCACTTTCTCGTCCGGAACGGACAGTTCTTTCTGGAAGCGCATCACCACGGAGGCGAAGGCTTCATTCACTTCAAACAGGTCGATCTGGTCCACGGTCATGCCGGCCTTCTCCAGCGCCTTGCGGGCAGCCGGGGCTGGGCCGGTCAGCATGATGGTGGGGTCGGTGCTGGTGACGGCGGTGGCAACAATGCGGGCGCGGGGCGTCAGGCCCAGTGCCTTGCCTTTGGCTTCACTGCCGATCAGCATGGCGGTGGCGCCATCCACAATGCCGGAGGAGTTGCCAGCATGGTGCACGTGGTTGATCTTCTCAACGTAGTGGTATTTCTCACGGGCGACGCTATCAAAGCCCATGTCGCCCATCATCTGGAATGAGGGTTTCAGTCCCGAGAGGGACTCGACGGTGGTATTGCCGCGCACATGCTCATCCCGGTCCAGGATTACCACGCCGTTCTGGTCGGTGACCGGCACGATGGATCTAGCGAAGTAGCCGTTGTCCCAGGCGTTGGCGGCTTTTTGCTGGGATTTTACGGCGAATCGATCGACATCCTCGCGGCTGAAACCTTCCAGGGTAGCGATCAGGTCAGCGCCGATGCCCTGGGGCATGAAGCCGGTGTGCAGGTTGGTTTCCGGGTCCGTAGCCCAGGCGCCGCCGTCGGAGCCCATGGGGACGCGGGACATGGCCTCGACACCACCGGCAACGACCATGTCTTCCCAGCCGGAGCGCACTTTCATGGCTGCCAGGTTGACCGCCTCCAGGCCGGAGGCGCAGAAACGGTTCAGGGTGACGCCCGCCACTTTCTCATCCCAGTCTGCGGCCAGGGCCGCGGTTTTGGCGATGTCAGCGCCCTGATCGCCCACGGCGGTTACACAGCCCATGACAATGTCGTCCACCTGGGCGGTGTCCAGTTGATTACGCGCCTGCAGGGCCTTCAGCACGGTGGTCAGCAGGGTGATGGGCTTGACGCTGTGCAATGAACCGTCTTTCTTGCCGCGGCCGCGGGGGGTGCGAACGGCATCGAAAATGTACGCCTCGGTGGTCATGGCTGTCCCTCTGGATGTTGTTGTCCGAGTCATTTGACGAATGCCGTAACCATATCGGCAAGGCCAGCGTGCTGGTAATGACAGGCGCTGCCAATCCCATTGGCGAAATTGCTCAGTCGCCGTCAGCGCTGCCTTTCGATGTGGCTTCCGCCTGAAGCGCCTGGATCAGGCGGTCGGCCAGTGCCGCCGTGCGGTCATGGGCTCCCTCCGCCAGGCACCAGGCCGCGACCAGCTTTTCCAGTTCTCTGGAGGTATCCGGCTGGTCAGGCTGGCCCATGCTCTCGGTCAGGCGTTGCACCTGGATTTCCATCCGCCGGGTCTGGTCGGCGTCCGGGGAGGGTTGCCCGGTCAGAATCTCGGCGCGAATCACGAGGTCAGCCGCCGGCACGTCGCTATACTCGCGGGCCATGGCGGCCCATTCGGGGGGTTGTTCGTCAACGGCCCGGGTTTCCGGGGTGCCGGTGGCTGCGGCCTGAATCGCGTCTTGCCAGTGGGTCAGCCGCGCCTCCAGGGCCTGGGTGTTCAGAGCCTGGCTGATAGCCCGCTGGGACGCGTTAATAGCGTCTCTGACCGCCGCGGACAGCGCGCTGGCGTCCACTTTTGCAAGGGCCTGGCGCGCGTCCCGCAGAGTGGATTCTGGCGAAGCGGCGGTGAGCCCTGACCAGGTCGCAAGGGTGTCTCGGGCGGCGGCATCGGCCTGCTCGCTGGCCTGTTGCCGCGCTGAGCGCTGGGCGTCCCGGCGTTCAAAGGTGCGATCACACGCCTTTCGGAAGGCCTGCCACAGCTTGCGATCCTCCCGATGACGGGTTATGCCCACGGACTGCCATTCGCTCTGAAGAGCTTTCGCCTTTTCCATGGCCTCTGCCAGCGGTTCGTGTGCGATCAGCTGTTCGGCGCGCTGAACGATATCCCGTTTGCGGGCTTCATTCTGTTCCCGTTCCTGATCCAGCGCCGCCTCGATTTGCTTCAGCAGGTCGTCAAAGTGTTTCTGCACGGCGCGGTTGGCCCGAAAATCCACCGGCCAGGCGCTCTTCCATTCCTGCCGGGCGGTCTGGTGGATGCGTTCGGCGCCTTTCCAGTCCACGCTGGTCCAGTCCACATTGGCCAGGAAGGTATCCAGCTGTTGGCAGATGGCTTGACGCGTGTTTAGGTTGGCCTGCTTGAGGTCCGACTTGGCCTCGAAATAGGCTTTGCAGGGTTCGAACGCCGCGTCAGACGCGGCCTTGAAACGGTTCCACAAGGCCCGGTCGGATGAACCGCCCAGTGCCCGCCATTCCGCCTGCAGTTCCTTGATGCGCTCGGCCTTGGCTTCCGGCTCCATGGGCTGGTCAGCCAGATACTCCATCTGCTCGCACAAGGTGACCTGCTTGGGTTCGGTGGCGAACCCCTGCCAGTCACTCAGATCCCGGAACTGGCCGGACAACAGCTGAAGCCGGGCCTGAAGGGACTTGCGGTGGCGGTTATCCAGTTGCTGGAAGCGTTGCTGTGCTTCCTTCATCAGCGGCTTGGATTCACCAAATTGTTTGGCTTCCAGGGTTTTCTCCAGCGTGTCGAGGGTTGCCTTCAGTTCTTCGGCAATGGTCTTCTGGGCCTCGCTTACCGCAGTGGCTTTGGCGGTTGAGGCGATGCGCCCGGCAGCCTGCCCGACGAGGGTTTCGACGGCGGTAACGTCTGCGGGTTTGGGGAAGTCGGCGGGCCAGTCGAGGGCCTTTAATATCTCTTTCGCCGTGTCGCGTTGGTGCTGGTCAATCGTGCCGGCGCTCACTTGTTGCGACAGGGTTTCCAGGGTGTCGCGGTTCTGGGCCAGGCGACGGCAGGCCGCAAGGTAGCCTTTCAGAGCCTGCATGGATTGCTCATAGGCTTTCTGCTCCTGACGATCCACCTGGGTATCACGGGTGGCCTCCAGCCAGCGGGTTTCCTGGGTTTTCTGCAGGGCATCCAGCGCTGAGACCGAGGGCAGGCTGTCTGGGTCGCCGGCACGGAGATCCTTCAGGGTCTGTTTCAGGAGGTCGATGGTTTCGGCCCGCTGGCGTGCCTGTTCCTGGTGTCGCTCCTGCTCCTGTCGGACCCGGTTCATGTCTTTGATGCGGGCTTTGCATTGGTGCACGGCCTCGAGAAAGGCCTGCGCCTGCTCGGCGGTGGCGTCCGCCTGAACCTGGTTCCATTGGTCCTGCAGGGCATCGAGCCGGGCTTCGTAGAGTTTCGTGTCTTCTGTGGCGGCCTGATCCCGGGACTGCTGGATCAGTGAGGCGATGCGTGACTTCCGCGCGGCATCGTTGGCCTGTCGCTCCCGCAACGCCTGCAACGCCTGCCGGGTGATCTGGTACACGCCCTTGTCCCGGCCTTTGGCGGCTTTTTGCACCTGTTGCAGCGGTTGCTGTTCAGTAAGCTGCCCGGCGGCGTCCAGCCGGATGGCCGCGGTTACGCCTTCAACGGCCAGTTTGGCCAGTTCGGATTGGCCCGGCTGGCTGCGCAATAGCTCAAGTTGTTCCTGGCGTTGAATCTCCGTGGTGTTCTCCCGGCTGGCAACGCTGGTGCTCTTGTGCACGTCGGCTTTTTCAGGTTGCCGGGGCGGGGCAGTTTTACGACTCTTGAACAGTTTCTGGATAAACGCGGCCATGGAAAGGGTCCTTCGGGATTGAAACCAGTTTGCGGGGACGGCAAAGTGAACCGCCACCGACCATCGGCGCACCGGGTACGCCGGAATCGGGAATTCGGCCGGTAGTCTATCGTTTTGATTGCGCATGCGGGAAGGGACTTTTATGGCAAAAGACGCAAAATCTGAAGACCCTGAGTACCGGGCACGCTCAATCGCTCTGCGCCTTCTGGCGCGCCGTGAGCACAGTCGGCAGGAGCTGAAGCTCAAGTTGCGCCAGCGCAAGCTGGAGGCGTCGGTGATCGAGCCGGTTCTGGATGAGTATGAGCAGGAAGGCTGGCTGGACGATGCGCGGTTCGCCGATGTCTATGCCCGTCAGCGAATGGACCTGGGCTATGGTCCGATAAGAATACTGGCGGAGTTGCAACAGAGGGGCGTAGACATCGTTCCGGACTGGCTTGACGCGGTGGATGATCAACACTGGGCGGCTCAGGCGGCAACGCTCCGGGAACGACGCTTCGGCCCGGTGCCTGAGGATTACAGTGGCAAAATGAAGCAGGCGCAGTTTCTGGTGCGACGGGGGTTTTCATCGGCCCAGATCAGCCGGGCCATGAGTTTTACAGAGTGGGAGGAATGAGGCCAAGTTCCGGCGGCAGTGCCGCGTGAATGGTGCTCTCATCCTCTGCCGGCGGTGGTGTCTGAGCGCCGTTTTCCTCGGGAGGCGGCCCGATCCACGCCAGGGTTTGTTCGGGTTCTGCGTCCGCGGGTAAACCGGGTTCGGTAATGCGCACCAGGACGTCGTAATAGCGGCGAATGTTCTGCACATAAGTGACAGGTTCATGGCCGCGGGCGTAACCGAACCGGGTTTTGCTGTACCATTCTCGCTGCGTCAGTAGCGGCAGAAATTCCTTCACGTCCATCCAGCGGTCAGGGTCTTTTCCGGCCGACTCTGTCAACCGCCGCGCATCCTCCAGATGGCCATATCCGACATTGTACGACGCCAGAGCAAACCAGGTGCGGTCTGGTTCTGCAATGCGCTCCGGAATGCGCCCGTGTATGAGTCGGAAATACCGTGCTCCACCTTCAATACTCTCTTCAGCATCAAGGCGATTGTTAATACCAATGTATTTTGCAGTCGTCTGTGTGAGCATCATCAAGCCGCGAACACCCGTGGGTGAGACGGCATTGGGGCGCCAGTGGGACTCCTGGTAACCGATGGCTGCGAGCAAACGCCAGTCCATACCATAGTTGCGGGCATATTGCTCGAACATCGCCTGATACTGCGGCAGTCTGTTGTCCAGGTGATGCATGAAGGTGCGGGCGCCGACGTAGTCAAGGCGGTCAAGATGGCCGTAGAACCGTTCCTGAAGCTGAGCCATCAAGCCGGACCGGCGAGTCTGCTCAAGAAAGTCGGTGATGGCCCGCGCCAGGCTCTCATCCTGAACTTTTGGCAGTAGCCATACCAGTTGACGTGGTTTATTAAACGCAAAGGCTTCGAGAACTCGCGGGAAGAAGACGTGGTTCAGGTCGAGTTCATTTGATGATATGACGGCATAGCTGAACTCGCCCGAGTCAACCCTTTTAAGCAAACCTGCTATGTCCAGGTCGGGGTGTGATTCCACATTCGCCAGGTCCAGATCCGGCAAAACGTGGCTGTGGCTACTCCCCGCCAGAATGTGAATGGTCTGGCCTTTGAGATCAGCCAATGAGTCCGGGCCTGCGGCTTCGCTGTGGTAAACCAGCACCGATTGAACAGACATGCCGGTAGGGACGGTTTTGAAGCGCTCTTCAAGGGCAGGTTCGGAGGTCAGGCCCGCGAGGCCGATGTGTGCAAAGTTCCGTTCCAGAACCGACAGAATCTCGGGGTTGTTGTCAGCCTCGCGGACTCTCAGCTCAACACCCAGATGGGCCGCAAACGCCTCGGCCAGTTCGTAGTCGTAGCCGGTGAGGGTGTCCTGTTCCTGGTAGTAAATCGAGGGCGCAACCCGGGTGATGACATGGAGAACACCCTCTTCCCGAATCTCCTGGAGGGTGCTGGGCTGGGAGCATCCACCAACCAGTATAGCCCCCAGCAGCGCCAGGGCTGCCGGCAGTCGATGGCTTCGAGTAGTTCGGGTGAAAAAGTAAGACAAATCCCTGCTCTCCAGTCAGCGCAACAGTCAGTATGCGGGCTCGTGGCGCATACTGCGTTCCTGTTTTGATGGCTTGAGCTTTCCGTGCTCGGGATCCATCATCTCCCGGGACTGAGGGCGGGTCAATTAGACTGATCGATCATTGTGCAAAAGAATGTCAATTTCACAAGCGCGAAAAGCCTAACTCAGCTGTATCCCGGCACCGCTTTCGAGTATCATGGCCGGCTTTCAGACGTCCCCCGATTCGCGCGATACAGGTTGATATCATGCTTGAACTTCGCGGCGCTCCTGCGCTTTCGCCTTTCCGTTCCCGCAAATTGCACGCCCGCATTAAAGACATCGTGCCGGATGTGGCGCACGTCTACGCCGAATTCATGCACTTTGTGGACCTTGAGGGCGACCTGTCAGAGTCGGAACTGGCCACTCTTGATCGGCTGCTGATTTATGGCCCCAGTGCCGAGGTTGAGGATCAGGATGGCGTGCTGTTCCTGGTGGTGCCGCGACCGGGCACGCTCTCTCCCTGGTCGAGCAAGGCAACGGAGATCGTTCGCAACTGTGGGCTGCGCCAGATTCGCCGTATCGAGCGGGGCACCGCCTATTACGTGCAGGCCGGTCGCAAGCTGAGTCTGGAGCAGCGCGAGCGGATTGCCGCCCTGCTGCATGATCGCATGACCCAGAAAGTGTTCCACGAGATGGGCGGCGCGGAACTGCTATTCAACCATCAGGAGCCGCGCACGCTCAACCGCGTGCCGGTTCTTGCGGGTGGCCGTGATGCTCTGGTGCAGGCGAACCGCCGCCTGGGCCTTGCTCTGGCGGAAGACGAAATCGATTACCTGGTTTCGGCTTTTACCAATCTGGAGCGGGACCCGACGGACGTCGAGCTGATGATGTTTGCCCAGGCCAACTCCGAGCACTGTCGCCACAAGATCTTCAATGCCTCCTGGGATATTGACGGGGAAGGGCAGGAGAAATCCCTATTTGCGATGATCCGCAACACCTTCGAGATGAACAGCGAAGGCGTGCTGTCTGCTTATAAGGATAACGCGTCGGTGATTCGTGGCAGCGAGGCCGGTCGCTTCTTTCCCGAACCGAAAGATGGCGTGTACCGGTACCACAAAGAGCCAGTACACATCCTGATGAAGGTTGAAACCCACAACCATCCCACGGCCATCTCGCCCTTCGCCGGCGCCGCAACCGGTTCCGGTGGCGAAATTCGCGATGAGGGCGCCACAGGGCGGGGCTCCAAGCCCAAAGCGGGGCTGACGGGTTTTACGGTGTCCAATTTGAACATCCCGGGCGACGAACAGCCCTGGGAAATCGGTTATGGCAAGCCGGACCGGATCGCTTCGGCGCTGGACATCATGATCGAAGGCCCCATCGGTGGCGCCGCGTTCAATAACGAATTTGGAAGGCCGAACCTGGCGGGTTACTTCCGGACCTTCGAAGAGAGCGTGCCCGGTGCCGCTGGCGAAGAGGTTCGTGGCTACCACAAGCCGGTGATGATTGCCGGCGGGCTCGGTAACATCCGCGAGCAACACGTCGAGAAAGGCAACATTCCGGTCGGCGCGAAGCTGGTCGTTCTGGGTGGGCCGTCCATGTTGATTGGCCTGGGTGGCGGTGCGGCTTCCTCCATGGACTCAGGCTCGTCCCACGAAAATCTGGATTTCGCTTCCGTTCAGCGGGACAACCCCGAAATGGAGCGTCGTTGTCAGGAAGTGATTGATCGCTGCTGGCAGATGGGCGACAAGAACCCGATCTGCTTTATCCACGACGTGGGCGCCGGCGGTTTGTCCAACGCCATGCCAGAGTTGGTCAAAGACGGTGGTCGGGGTGGCAAATTCGAATTGCGTGATATCCCCAGTGATGAGCCGGGCATGTCGCCCCTGGAAATCTGGTGTAACGAATCCCAGGAACGCTACGTGATGGCAGTGGCGCCGGAAAATCTGGACCTGTTCGATGCCCTTTGCCGCCGCGAGCGCTGCCCTTACGCCGTTATCGGCGAGGCTACGGAAGAGCACCATCTTGAGCTGGGCGATTCCTATTTTGACGACAAGCCGGTTGACCTCCCCATGGATGTGCTGTTCGGCAAACCGCCGAGAATGCACCGGAGTGTGACCCGTTCGTCGTTCACCAAGCCGCTGTTCGATTCCACCCGGATTGATCTGCACGACGCCATTCGCCGGGTGCTTCGATTGCCCTCCGTGGGCTCCAAGAGTTTTCTGATTACCATCGGTGACCGCACCATTACCGGCCTGGTAGCGCGCGACCAGATGGTCGGCCCCTGGCAGGTGCCGGTCAGCGACGTTGCCGTGACGGCGGCTTCGTTCGACGTGCGTACCGGTGAAGCCATGGCCATGGGTGAGCGTACGCCGGTTGCCGTGATTGATGCTCCCGCCTCCGGCCGAATGGCTGTGGGTGAGGTGATCACTAATCTGGCGGCCGCGCCGATCGCCAAACTCTCCGATATCCGCCTGTCCGCCAACTGGATGGCCGCGGCCGGTCACCCCGGTGAAGACGAAAATCTTTACGACACGGTTCGTGCAGTGGGCATGGAATTGTGTCCGGCACTGGGTATCACCATCCCGGTGGGCAAGGATTCCATGTCCATGAAAACCACCTGGGAAGAAGACAGCGGCGAGCAGAAGAGCGTGACCGCCCCGCTGTCGCTGATTGTCAGTGGGTTCGCGCCGGTCACCGATGTTGCCCGGACGTTGACCCCCCAACTGCGTGCCGACGCCGGTGAAACCGACCTGATTCTCATCGACCTGTCTGCCGGTCAGAACCGTCTGGGCGGTTCGGCTTTGGCCCAGGTGTATCGTCAGGTGGGTGCGGTAGCGCCGGACCTGGACGATCCGGAGGACATCAAGGCGTTCTTTGCGGTGATTCAGGGCCTGAATGCCGACAACAAGCTGCTGGCCTATCACGATCGTTCTGACGGTGGTCTGTTCGTGACGTTGGCCGAGATGAGTTTTGCAGCCCGTACCGGTGTCGACATGAAGCTGGATGGCTTGGCTGAAGACCGGTCTCAGTTCGTCCGTGAGTTGTTCAATGAAGAACTGGGTGCAGTCGTCCAGGTGCGTAGGGACGACACCGATTTCGTACTGCAGCAATTCTCCGCCGCTGGTCTGGGTGATCACGCCAGTGTGATTGGCACCCTGAATGACCGTGACCGCCTGCGCATTACCCACCGCGGTGACGCCGTGGTGGACGAGTCCCGCGTGGATCTTCAGCGCCTGTGGGCGGAAACCAGTTACCGGGTGCAGTCGCTGCGGGATAACGCCGATTGCGCGCAGGAGGAGTTCGATAACCTGCTGGATGCTGATGACCCGGGTCTTGGCGCCGAACTGACCTTCGATATCAATGACGATATTGCCGCGCCTTTCGTCAACACCGGAGCCCGGCCCAGGGTAGCGGTGCTTCGTGAGCAGGGTGTGAATGGCCAGGTCGAGATGGCCGCCGCGTTTGACCGGGCGGGCTTTGAGGCAACCGACGTTCATATGAGCGACCTGCTGTCCGGTCGTGTTACCCTCGACAAGTTCCAGAGTCTTGTGGCGTGTGGCGGTTTCTCCTACGGTGATGTACTTGGCGCGGGTGAAGGCTGGGCCAAGTCAATCCTGTTCAATGACCGGGTGCGGGACCAGTTTGCCGCGTTCTTCAATCGTCAGGACACGCTGGCACTGGGCGTGTGCAACGGGTGCCAGATGCTGTCGAATCTGCATGAGCTGATTCCGGGCAGTGAGGGCTGGCCGCGTTTTGTACGCAACCAGTCCGAGCAGTTTGAAGCCCGTTTCGTTATGGTTGAGGTGGCGCCCTCGCCGTCGGCTTTCCTGGATGGCATGGCGGGTTCGCGGATGCCGATCGCCGTTGCCCACGGTGAGGGCCGGGTTGAGTTTGCCAGCGGCCAGTCTGCGGCTGCGCTGGTGGAGAGTGAGCTGGTGGCCCTGCGCTACGTGAATAATCATGGCGAGGCAACCACCCGATATCCGTTCAACCCGAACGGGTCAGAGGCCGGTATTACCGGTGTCACGTCCCGCGATGGCCGCGTGACCATTATGATGCCGCACCCGGAGCGGGTGTTCCGCGCGGTTCAGCATTCCTGGCGGCCGGATGGCTGGCACGAGGATGCGCCCTGGATGCGCATGTTCCGCAATGCAAGGCGATGGCTCGGCTGACGAGTCACTGCCTGGCTGAAGCCGGCTTGGTTGATTGGTCCGCTGGACCGGTTGAACCAGCCGGCTTTTTTGTTGTTCATAAAGGCAATATGGACGTCAGGAATGCGAGTGAATTTGTCTAAAAATCTCCGGATTTTTTCATGCGCAAGTCTTGACGCGAGATTTTTATACACATTTATAGTGCCGTTTTGGTTGATCTATGCACAGCATCCGGGAACCCCGTTCATTTTTTGTTGATTGGCTATAACTTCCTGAAATAATTGAACTAAATGAAACGGGTGAATTTGTCACCAATTTGAGTCAAAGCCAGTAACCATAGGGGTCGGGGGGGGATTCCCAAAAACTGTCCCCAAAGTTATCCACAGATTCTGTGGGTAAGTTCAAAAAACCGAAGACTTAACAAAACTTGTTCGATGGAGAGGGTATGTTCAAGCTCTGTTACTTTGTTCCCGGCAGCCACCTGGAAGAAACCAAGCAAGCCCTGTTTGACGCAGGCGCGGGAAAAATCGGTGGCTACGATCAGTGCGCCTGGCAGTGTGAGGGCCAGGGCCAGTTTCGACCGCTGGCGGGCAGTGATCCGTTTCTTGGTCAGCAGGGGCGACTGGAGACAGTCCGCGAATTCAAGGTGGAACTGGTTTGCGAAGATGTCCGGATTCACGACGCCGTCGCCGCACTCAAGCTCGCGCACCCCTATGAAGAACCGGCTTATCAGGTGTATCGCCTGGAAACTTTCTAGGGCAGGTCAGTCTTTCCGCAACATGGTGTGACGAATGTCAGTAACATGAACGCCGTAGTGTTCGGCTTTCATATCCTGGAGGTACAGTTCCAGGGTTCGGCGTACCGTTGGGAAGGACAGCTCGTCCCATGGAATGTCTTCCACCGGAAACAGCCGGGACTCCAGAGATTCTTCGCCGACTCCGAACTGGCCGTCAATCAGCGTGGCACGGTAGAACATGTGTACCTGATTGATGTGGGGCACATCGATGATCGAATAGAGCCCATCGATCATCACTTCGGCCAGCGCCTCTTCCCGGGTTTCCCTTGCTGCGGCTTCAACCGTGGTCTCAGCGTTTTCCATGAAGCCGGCTGGCAGGGTCCAGTACCCGTAGCGAGGCTCGATCGCCCGCCGGCATAGTAGGATGCAACCCTTCCAGACCGGAACCGTACCGGCGATGATCCGAGGATTCTGATAATGGATGGTGTCGCAGCTGGTGCACACGTAGCGATGCCGGTTGTCGCCCTCAGGAATACGTTGTTCAACCGGTTGGCCGCATGTGCTGCAATACTTCATCATTTTCCCCGTATACTGAAGAATTGTTTTTTGCCAGTTTAACGATCCCGTCAGCCGGTGTCTCACGGAATATCGGGATGAAATCGGAGCCGCTTGTGCACCAACTGTTAACCGACCGACTGTCTTCTTATTCGCCCAGACAGCTGGCGCTGGATTACCCGGAGGCGGGGATTCTGGTGCCGGTAACCGATAACCATATCGATCCGGAGATGATCTTCACGCTCCGGTCATCCAATCTCAAGACCCACCGTGGCCAGGTGTCCTACCCGGGCGGAAAGCGGGACCCGAGCGACAGCTCACTGATTGCAACCGCGTTACGGGAAACCCATGAGGAAATTGGCCTGCCACCGGACCAGGTGCAGGTGGTGGCACCGCTCAGTCAGGTCATGTCCCGTTACGGCATTCTGGTGACACCGTTTGTGGGTGTGGTTCCGGGCGATCATCCGCTGGATCCTAATCCGGATGAAATCGAGAGCGTATTCCGGGTACCGATTTCGTTTTTTCTGGAGGATCGGCGTGAGCGAACCGACACCTTGAGTTTCCTTAACCATACGCTCTACGTGCCCTGCTATCGCTGGGAGCGTTATCAGATCTGGGGGCTGTCGGCGGTGGTTCTGGTCGATTTTCTGAATGCTGTGTACGATGCCCGCATCGATATTCTTGAACCGCCACGCTGAACCGATTCGACTCTGGAGGATGCCATGTTTTACCGGCTGAATGACCGCGCACCTGAAAAAACCGGCGACGGACATTTTATTGCTCACAACGCGACAATTATCGGCAGTGTGCGCCTGATGGAGCAGTCGAGTGTCTGGTTTAACGTTGTTATTCGGGGTGACAATGATCTGATCACCATTGGTCCGGAAACCAACGTGCAGGACGGTTCGGTCCTGCACACCGATCCCGGGGTACCGTTGACGCTTGGCCGTGGCGTGACGGTTGGCCACAAAGCGATGCTGCATGGTTGCAGCGTGGGTGACTATTCCCTGATTGGCATCAATGCGGTGATCCTGAACGGCGCAAAGATTGGTAAACACTGCCTGATTGGCGCCAATACCCTGATTCCCGAAGGGATGGAGATTCCGGATGGATCCCTGGTTGTGGGCTCACCGGGAAAAATCCGTCGGGAACTGAACGACAATCAGAAAAAGATGCTGGAACTGAGTGCCGAGCACTACGTACAGAACGCCCGGCGCTACGTGGCCAGTCTGACGCCGGTTGAGGTCTGACCTGTGAGTGTCACTGAAAAGGTTGGCTCGCCTTGCGTCTCTGTCTGCGCCCTGGACGAGAGAGACATCTGCATCGGTTGCCAGCGCACGGGTGATGAAATCCTGCGCTGGACCACTATGAGCAATGACGAGCGCCGCGAGGTTCTCCGGCTCGTCGCGGAGCGCGAGAAAGCGGTTGCGCTTTGATACGTTGATATTCAGGAACCCTAATCATGACAGAACCCAAGGCCACCGTCCGACTCGGCACCCCGTTAACCGCTAACGCCACAAAAGTGCTTTTCTGCGGCGCTGGGGAGCTCGGTAAGGAAGTGGTGATCGAGTTACAGCGATTCGGTGTGGAAGTGATCGCCGTCGACCGCTATGCCAATGCACCGGCTATGCAGGTGGCCCATCGCAGCCACGTGATCGATATGTTGGACGGTGCCGCGCTGCGCCGGGTGATTGAATCCGAAAAGCCAGATCTGATCGTTCCGGAAATCGAAGCCATTGCCACCGGCGAGTTGGTAAAGCTGGAGGAGGAAGGCTATCGGGTAGTACCGACCGCCCGTGCCGTGAATCTCACCATGAACCGCGAGGGTATTCGCCGGCTGGCTGCAGAAGAGTTGGGGCTGCCCACGTCGCCTTACCGGTTTGCCGGCGACCGTGAGGAATATATCGCTGCGGTAAAAGCCGTTGGTTTACCGTTGGTGGTTAAGCCAGTCATGAGCTCATCCGGCAAGGGTCAAAGCACCGTGACGACACCTGATGAAATTGAAGTCGCCTGGGAATACGCCCAGACCGGAGGCCGGGCCGGTAAGGGACGAGTGATTGTGGAGGGTTTCGTTGATTTTGATTACGAGATCACTTTGCTGACCGTAAAGCATGCGGGCGGCATCTCCTTCTGCGATCCCATCGGCCACCGACAGGAGGATGGCGACTATCGGGAATCGTGGCAGCCTCATCCGATGTCTGCAGCGGCATATCAGCGCTCTGTCGAGATTGCCCGGGCGGTGGTCGAGAACCTGGGTGGGTTTGGGTTGTATGGCGTCGAGTTGTTCATCAAGGGTGATAACGTCTGGTTCTCGGAAGTTTCGCCCCGGCCCCATGACACGGGCCTGGTAACGCTGATGTCCCAGGACTTGTCAGAGTTCGCCCTGCACGCCCGGGCGATTCTTGGATTGCCCATTCCTGTGATCCGTCAGCAGGGTCCTACGGCATCGGCCGTGATTCTGCCTGAGGGGCAATCTTCCCGGGTTGCCTATGCTGGACTGGAGCAGGCTCTAGTAGATCCGGATACCCAGTTACGGCTGTTTGGCAAACCCGAACTCAAAGGCCGCCGCCGTATGGGTGTGGGGCTTGCCAGGGGAGAGAGTATTGAGGAGGCGCGGTCAAAAGCGATGGCGGTTGCCGCTGCGGTTCGGGTAGAGTTAGAGTAGATTGAGATCGGGGCAAGGTGCTGCACGCGGCATTTCGGCCTTTGATGTTTTCGGAAAAAAATTGGAACAACCCGTTGACAGTTTCCCTGCGCCCTGTAGAATGCGCTCCACTTCTGAGGGACAAGCCGGAGACGGCGAAAGTTCTTCAGGAGTAACCGCTTGAAAAGCTTTGAGAATTTCTTCTGAGAAACGATCAAAAATAAGCGGTTGACAAGGTCTAGCAACGATGTAGAATACGCGGCCTTGATTGAGCAACAGCTCAAACGCTCTTTAAAAAGTTGACCAAGTAATTCGTGTGGGCGCTGGCCGAGGTATGTCGGAAACGATATATCAGGACAGTGACTCGTCGAAATTGAGTTTTGTCTTGAGCAAGAATAGAGAATCTTCGGATTCTTGTA
>DASSWD010000112.1:0-4747 GCA_035705335.1 Marinobacter sp.
TGGTCAGTTCGGGCAGCTGGGCCATAAAAATCAGAATCGCCAGCGCATTCACGAAACCCGTAACCACTGAACGTGAGACAAACCGCATCAGTTCGCCCATGCGCAAATAGCCGATCACAATCTGCAGAACGCCGGTCAACAGCGTAGCGGCCAGCAGATATTCCAGCCCATGCTCTTTCACCAGCGTCACCATCAACAACGCCATGGCGCCCGTCGCGGCTGAAATCATGCCCGGCCGGCCGCCGGTAAAGGCAACAACTACCGCAATACAGAACGATGCGTACAAACCGACTTTGGGATCAACACCCGCAATAATGGAAAAGGCAATCGCTTCGGGAATCAATGCCAGGGCAACAACCAAACCGGCGAGCACATCGCCACGAACATTCCCGAACCAGTCTTTTCGGGTGGAAGATAACAACATAGGGACCTCAGGGGGTACGAGTTAACGATTGAGTGCCGCGTATCGGCGAGCCATACAGGATGCATGCCCTGAATGAACACATTAAGTCAGACATAGGTGTCTGCAGAGATGGGATGGTGCGCTAGGGTGGCGTAAGGATCACGATGGGTGCTGCAGGCTCAGTCGGTAAAGGGACGCGCATGATAGCGGCTGGGGAGCAGATAACAACCCCCGGTAACTCAAGTTTTGGAGCTCGAGTCACTTCCGAGTCGTTGGCCCGCACCGGATACCGGGTATGCCTCTGTGGGGTCGGGCGGAATGCCGCCCACTCAATCCATCCATGGAGCCTAGGCCGCAGCATCCCTGCTGCGGACTTCCCCACAGAGGCATACCCGGCACCCGGTGCTGGTCTCCTGAGCCAACTCAAAAACTTAAGCTAGCAACCAATGACACACTCCTGCAGCCACAAAAAAGCCCTACCCGCGATTACCGCGAGCAGAGCAAACAGAGGTTCTCTTGTCATTTGGAACACACGCTTAGCGTTTGCTACAAACTGAGTATCAGGTGCCGGGTATGGCTGTCCGGGGTAGTTCGCAGCAAGGATGCTGCGATCTAGGCCCCATGGACGGGTTCACGCCGACCCCGGAGAGCCATACCCGGTGGCTGATACGGGCTCCTGGCAACCAGCGGAACTAAACCTCCGAACTTGCCTTAGAAGAACCCCATGGGGTTCACGTCGTAGCTGACCAGCAGGTTCTTGGTCTGCTGGTAGTGATCCAGCATCATTTTGTGGTTTTCGCGACCGACACCGGATTTCTTGTAGCCGCCGAAGGCAGCGTGTGCCGGGTAGTGGTGGTAGCAGTTGGTCCAGACGCGACCTGCTTCGATCCCGCGGCCCATGCGGTAGGCCCGGTTCATGTCCCGAGTCCACAAGCCGGCGCCCAGGCCGAACTCGGTATCGTTGGCAATTTCCAGGGCTTCGGCTTCATCTTTGAAGGTGGTGACCGACACCACCGGCCCAAAAATTTCCTCCTGGAAAACGCGCATCTTGTTGTGACCCTTCATCAGCGTTGGCTGAATGTAGAAGCCGGACTCGTACTTGCCTTCCGTTGTGCCCAGCTGATCGCCGCCCAACAGGAACTCGGCGCCCTCTTCCCGACCGATGGCAAAGTAGTCCATGATCTTGTCGAATTGCTCTTTTGAAGCCTGGGCGCCGACCATAACCTCGGTATCCAGCGGGTTACCGCGTTTGATCTGATTGGTGCGCTCAATGACCTTTTTCATGAACTCATCGTAAATGGATTCATGCACCAGCAAACGGGAGGGGCAGGTGCACACTTCGCCCTGGTTGAAAAACGCCAGCACTACCCCTTCGATGCACTTGCTCAGATAGCTGTCTTCGTACTGCATAACGTCTTCGAAGAAAATGTTGGGTGATTTGCCGCCAAGTTCGACGGTAGATGGAATGATGTTTTCTGCTGCGCATTTGAGAATGTGCGAGCCGACGGGTGTGGAACCGGTAAAGGCAATTTTTGCGATGCGCTTGCTGGTCGCCAGTGCCTGGCCCGCTTCAGCGCCGTAGCCGTTCACCACGTTCAATACACCGGCTGGCAACAGATCTTCAATCAGCTCTACAAATTTCAGAATGGACCAGGGCGTCTGCTCGGCTGGCTTCAACACAATGCAGTTGCCGCTGGCCAGAGCTGGCGCCAGTTTCCAGGCGGCCATTAATAGCGGGAAGTTCCAGGGAATGATTTGCCCGACGACGCCGAGCGGTTCGTGGAAATGATAGGCAACGGTGTGCTCGTCGATCTCACCGATGGAGCCTTCCTGTGCTCGAATCGCCCCGGCAAAGTAGCGAAAGTGGTCAACCGCCAGCGGCACGTCGGCGTTCAGGGTTTCGCGCACAGCCTTGCCGTTGTCCCAGGTTTCGGCGATGGCGATCATTTCCAGGTTTTGTTCAAGCCGGTCGGCAATCTTAAGCAGGAGATTGGAACGCGCTGTTACCGACATTGAACCCCAGGCGGCCTTGGCAGCATGGGCGGCATCGAGTGCCAGGTCGATGTCTTCGTCTGTGGACCGTGGAATCTGGCAAAACATATCACCGGTCACCGGCGACACATTATCGAAGTACTGGCCTTTAACAGGCTCGACCCACTGACCACCAATAAAGTTGCCGTAGCGGGTTTTTACTGAGACTGGAGAATCGGGCTGGCCGGGGTGCGAATAGAGCATGGTTGCTTCCTCTTGCTGTTGTTGTTTTGGGTGAATCCACAAGGGCTATCGCAACGGCCGTGCCAGGGCTTGCATTGATGCCTGGAAGGGGCTAAAACAAAAGAGTTGAACCGCTTGGTGTATCAGCCGTGCAAGGCTTGCCAGCCGGGGCTTTACGTCTTTCAGGAGAACCCCTGAAAGCCAGCATTCATGCGCTATTCAGCACGAGCTAGGACTACAAGAATAAAAACTCAAACGCCGGTCAGGTACTGGCCGCCACCCGGCCAGGGTGTTGCAGGGTGCATCAGGTGTTGCAAAATGCCACACCCGGGAGATCACAGATGGCTTCTTCGACTCATCCCAGTGCCGAAGCACTGGCCGCTGCCAGGCATCAGTTTTTTGAACAGCACAAAACGCCCGGTAAGTTGATATCACCGCTGATCGAGCGTTCCTGGCAGCGCAGCCTGAAGGCGGGACTAACGCCTGAGCAGTGCAGCCGGCAAGCCCGGCTGTCGCAACCCGAGTTTCGCAATATTCGCGAGCGCAACCACACCCTGCTCGATATCGCTCGCCCGCAACTGGAAAGCCTGTTCGAGCAAATTCAGGACACCCAATGCGCTGTCTTGCTGGCGGATCAGACCGGCACCATCCTGCACGGGGTGGGCGATGCGGGCTTTGTACCTGAAGCACGACGGGTAGAGCTGATGCCGGGCGGCGTCTGGAGCGAAGGCGCTCGCGGCACCAATGCCATTGGCACCGCCGCCAGCGAGGGGCGTTCGGTGGTTGTACATGGTCAGGAACACTTTCTCACCCAGAACGGCTTCTTAACCTGCGCCGCCGTGCCGGTGTTTGACCCGACCGGTCAGGTCATTGGTGTACTCGATATTTCCAGCGACGCCCGGCATTCTCAGCGCCACACCATGGCTCTGGTCAACCTGGCGGTATCAATGATCGAAAACAGCCTGCTCGAACGCACCTGCGATCGGGCGAACTTAATGTATCTGCACCCCCATGCTCATTTGCTGGGTGGTTTGTATGAAGGCATTCTGGCCTATGACGATGATGGCCACATCATCGGCGCCAACCGCTGGGCGCGCCAGCACCTGAACCTGCCCGACCGCACTGAACAGCCACTTAATCTTCAAACTTTATTCCCGCGACTGACCGAACCCGAAGCCCACGCGAGCCTGGTAACCCAGAGTGGCCAGACGCTGCACGCCCGACACAAGGCCTACAGAGCACCGTCACGCCCAACCAAAACAGCATCAAAACCAACACTGGCCACAGCCACTGATCCGCTGGCTACGCTGGAAAGTACCGACCCGGCCATCGCCAAACTGATTGAACAGGCAAGGCGCATCGTCGGCCAGGGCATTCCCATTCTGCTGCAAGGCGAAACCGGGGTCGGCAAGGATGTCTGGGCCCAGGCGCTGCACCAGGTCGGCCCGCGCAGGGGTGCCATGGTAGCGGTGAACTGCGCCGCCATTCCCGAAAGCCTGATTGAAGCCGAATTATTTGGCTATCGCCCGGGCGCCTTCACCGGGGCCGACAAGGCAGGGTCACGTGGTCGAATTCTGGAAGCGGACAAAGGCACCCTGTTTCTCGATGAGATCGGCGACATGCCGCCCGCCCTGCAGCCGCGTTTGTTGCGCGTGTTGCAAGAACGGCAGGTCATCCCCGTCGGTGGTGGTCAGCCCATCCCGGTCGACTTCGACCTGATCTGCGCCACCCATACCCATTTGCGTGAAGCCGTCAGCCAGGGCCTGTTTCGCCAGGATCTGTACTACCGGATTAATGGACTGACACTGAACCTGCCACCCCTGCGCGAACGGGAAGACATCAGAAGCCTGATCGACAAGGTTCTGGAAGAACTCGGCGGCGGCACTCTGAGCCCAGCCAGCTACCACCTGTTACAGAACCACCCCTGGCCAGGCAACTTGCGACAGCTGCATTCCGTGCTCAGAACCGCCCGCATTCTGTGCGACCCGAACCAGCCCATAGAACCCGAGCACCTGTCGGCCGATTTTCTGGCTGAAGCTCGAACTGCAGCGCCTGTCGAAGCCGCAGGCTCTGCCCTGGCCGACTGGGAGCGCCAGGCCATCGACACCGCTCTGGCAAACAGTCAGGGGA
>DASSWD010000113.1:0-3540 GCA_035705335.1 Marinobacter sp.
GACTGACCATGAAAGGCAATCCAACCATCATCAAGGCCCTGAATGCCCTGCTCGCCAACGAACTCTCGGCGATGGATCAGTATTTTCTGCACTCGGAAATGTACCGAGACTGGGGCCTGAACAAACTCTACGAGCGCATCAACCACGAGTTTGATGACGAAAAAGGCCACGCCACCAAACTGATTGAACGCATTCTGTTCCTGGAAGGCACGCCCAACATGAAAGACCGCGAGCCGATCAACATTGGTTCCGACGTGCCTTCCATGTTGCAGAGCGACCTCGACGTTGAATACGCCGTGCAAAAAATGCTCAAAGACACCATTGCCCTGTGCGAAAAAGAACAGGACTACGGCACCCGGGATATGCTGGAACCGCTGCTGGACGACACAGAAATGGACCACGCCTACTACCTGGAACAGCAACTGCGCCTGATCAAAATGATCGGCCTGCCGAATTACCTGCAGTCCCAGATGTAGTCTAAAGCTCAAGTTCCGGCGTTCGCGGTGGGCGGTGTTGCCAATAACCCGCACCGGCCACCAGGTAGGCTTATCAAGGGTCGGCGTGAACCCGTCCATGGGGCCTGGACCGCAGCTCCCTGCTGCGGACCACCCTTGATAAGCCTACCTGGCACCGGCGCTAACTCTGTGCCAGCGAACGCCGGAACTTGAGCTAAATCAGACTTGTCGCTCTGCACATTCTTAAATCCGTTTGCTTCAACCTTACTGCATCGCACTCATCACCGGGTCACCCACATCGATGACGTAAACCGCAATGACCGTAATCACACCCGCAAACGCCAGATAATAAAGCGTCGAAATAATGGTCATACGCAAAATCGTGCCCTCGCGCCCCATCAAACCAACGGTGGCCGAAGCAGCAACAATATTGTGAATGGCGATCATGTTCCCGGCAGCAGCACCCACCGCCTGAGCCGAAACCATCATCGCGGTTGATACACCCAGCAACTGGGCAGTATTAAACTGAAAATCAGACAACATCAGATTCGACAGCGTGTTGGAACCGGCAATAAAGGCACCCAGTGCACCAACCGTCGATGCAAACATGGGGTAGACCACACCGACGCTGTTCGACACCAGCTGCGCCATGGCACGCGGCATTGATGGCAGATCGGCCGCGTTCACACCCGAGTTGATCAGAATACGCACCATGGGAATGGTAAACACCAGCACAAAGCCGGCACTGGTCAGGGTCTTGGTACTTTCACTGGCCGCGTGACCCAGCGAACGCATACCCACTCGCTGCAGCAAGAGCGTGAGCGCGACCACAACCACCATGATGCCGCCCGGCAAGTACAGCGGCTGCAGACTGCCGCTGATGCCACTTTCGCCCAGAATATCGGTCCAGCCAAAGGCGAGAAAGGTTTCAACAAAGCTTTTCAGAACCGGAATGGCCCGGGTAAGCACCAGCAATAGTGCCAGCATGGCATAGGGCGCCCAGGCGCGCAGCAGCGGCA
Organism: Marinobacter sp.; assembly: GCA_035705335.1. Taxonomy (GTDB): domain Bacteria; phylum Pseudomonadota; class Gammaproteobacteria; order Pseudomonadales; family Oleiphilaceae; genus Marinobacter. Next base: position 1,475 of record DASSWD010000113.1, read on the forward strand.
TGCGCTGTTCGGGTGGAGTGTCATCCAACGGAATGTTAACGCTGCCATTCCAGGCTTCGGGCCATTGCTGCTTGGCGGAGAAATCCCAGGGCTCTTTCGGCAGTAACCAGCCACGCTTGGCCACAGGTACGACAATCATCAGTCCGATCAGTGCACCCAGCATTGATGGGAATTCAGGGCCGAGCAGAATGCCAGCAGCCGTGTAGGGAATGGTGAATGCCAGGCCAGCAAACAGCGCAAAGGGAAACATGGCAAAGCCTTCGCTCCATTGTTTTTTCTCACCGAAAAACCGGGTCAGCATCAGGCACATCAGAAACGGCATCAGGGTGCCGATAATGCCGTGGGTGATGGCGATTTCAGACGTCATCAGCCGGTAAAATGCGCTCCAGCTGCTGCCATCGGCGACCAGCAATTCAGTAATGGCGATTCGGTCCAGCCCCCCTGTTACGCCCACCACAATGGGCGTACCCACGGCCCCAAACGATACCGGCGTAGACTGCACCATCATCCCCATCACCACAGCGGCCATGGCCGGAAACCCAAGCGCCACCATCAGAGGCGCAGCAATGGCAGCGGTGGTACCGAACCCGGAGGCTCCTTCCAGAAAGCAACCAAACATCCAGGCGACCAGGATCACCTGCACCCGCCGGTCCGGGCTGATGTCGGAAAACCCGGCACGAATGGCCGAGAGCGCCCCGCTGGCTTTCAGCGTGTTAAGCAGCAGCAGAGCGCCAAAAATAATCCAGAGGATGCCTGCCGTGAGAATCAGCCCCTGCAGCACAGAAGCCGTCATCCGCATCAGACTCATCTGCCAGACCCAGCCACCCAGTATCAGGGTGACCAGCAGCACGACCGGCATGGCTTTCTTGGCGGGCCAGTGAAAGCCAACCAGCAGAATGCCCGCCAGGACGATGGGCAGGAAGGCCAGGGAATAAACAACGGACAGCATGCAAAGCTCAAGACTGAGGTTTTTCAACCCCGCAGTCTAGACCACTGATCGACATATAACTTGCTCGGGATCAAGAAACCCGTGGTTTGCGTGCGCCTTATTGGCCGCTCACCAATGCAGCGTTGCGCCAATCAGGCCGTAATGCAGCCAGGCGAAGGTATAGACGTCGCCGCCTTCACCACCGCCTTCCAGGGTGCGGTACCCGGCCCGGGCCGTTACGCGGTCACTCCAGCGGTAATTGGCAACAAAGGCCGCATCGATCGCCCGGCCCTGTGGGCTGCCCAGTGCATCAATATCGAACTCCAGCGACACAGCATCGTTCAGATGGCGCTTGGCGTTAAAGTGCAATAAGGGCACAACGCCCAGGTTAGGGTCATCGGCTTCGGTGCTGCCCTGGGTCAACCGGATGTTGGCATCTCGAACCAGCAGCGTTGCACCTGCCCCGAGCGTCCACTGTTGATCGTCCATGAAGGTATAGCGATAGGTGAGCCGGTAGGTGTTGAATTTATAGAAGCCTTCGATGGGGGTGTCGGCCGCGAAGGTTTCGCCGCCAAAGCGCGTCGGCTCGCTCAGTGTGCCGGTGCCTTCAATGCTGACCGGAGCATAAAGCGCCCGCACGGTATGCCGCTCGGCAAAGGTCTGTTCAACGCTGAGCCGACCATAGGGCACCGGGCCGGCACCGGTGAGTTCAAGCAGGTCGAAGCGGTCGCCGGCCGATGAATTGGGGATCTGGGCGTCGTTGTAGGAGAAGCCGAGCGGGCCGGCCTCCAGCGTCAGGTCCAACGCCTGGGCGGGCACCGATAGCAGAGTAACAGCCGGCACCAGTAAAAGCCGACTGAGACGAGAGGTACTGGCGGGGAAATGAACCATGGTGATGCTCCTTGTGAACGATCACCATAGTACGGCAGGCGCCGCTGGCCGGTTCAGACTTTACGTTCCCAAACCTCTTTCAAGCCGATGGTTCGGTTGAACACCAGCGCATCCGGTTTGGACTCATAGCGGTCGATCACAAAGTACCCTTCCCGCTCGAACTGGTACGACTGCTCAGCCGCGCCCTTGGCCAGGCTCGGTTCGACCACGCAGCCGGTTAGCACCTTCAGCGATTCGGGGTTCAGGT
>DASSWD010000114.1:0-21472 GCA_035705335.1 Marinobacter sp.
CCGGGCAAATTCGTGCAGGCTTTGAAAGACAGCAAGGTCGCCAACCCGGTGATCATGCTGGACGAAATCGACAAGATCGGCAGCTCCTATCAGGGCGACCCGGCCTCTGCCCTGCTGGAAACCCTGGACCCGGAACAGAACAAGGAATTCCTGGATCACTACCTCGACGTGCGGATGGATCTGTCCAAGGTGCTGTTTATCTGCACGGCGAACCAGTTGGACACCATTCCCCGGCCGCTGCTGGACAGGATGGATGTCATCCGGCTGTCCGGTTACATCGGTGAAGAAAAGCTGGCCATCGCTAAACATCACCTGTTACCGCGGCTTCTGAAGCGTGCCGGCCTGCTCAAGAAGCAGTTGAACGTCACCGATGCGGCGATCCGGCAGGTGATCGAGGGTTATGCCCGGGAAGCCGGCGTGCGCAATCTTGAAAAGCTGCTGCACAAAATCATCCGCAAGGGCATCGTGAAACTGCTGGAAAACCCGGACCAGCCGGTCAAGGTTGGGGTCGCCGACCTGCCCGCCTATCTGGGCCAACCGGCGTTCAGGAAAGAGCGATCCCTCAAAGGCACCGGCGTGGTCACCGGCCTGGCCTGGACCGCCATGGGCGGCGCTACTCTGAGCATCGAAGCCTCCCGCATTCACAGCAGTCAGCGCGGCTTCAAACTGACCGGCCAGTTGGGGGATGTGATGAAGGAATCGGCGGAGATCGCCTACAGCTTTGTGTCATCCAACCTGAAACGTTTCAAGGGCGACCCGACGTTCTTCGACAAGTCGTTCGTGCACCTGCACGTGCCCGAGGGCGCAACACCGAAGGACGGCCCCAGCGCCGGCGTCACCATGGCGACGGCGCTGTTGTCCATCGCCCGTCGGGAGGCGCCACAGCAAAACCTGGCGATGACCGGGGAACTGACATTGACGGGGCAGGTCTTGCCGGTTGGCGGTATCCGGGAAAAGGTGATCGCTGCCCGCCGGCAGAAAATCAGCAACCTGATACTTCCGGAGGCCAACCGCGGCGATTACGAGGAACTGCCGGCCTACCTGAAAGAGGGACTGTCGGTGAACTTCGCGAAGCATTACAACGACGTGTTCAGTATCTGTTTCAGTGACAGACCTCAGAACCGCGGGCGGGTGCATTAGACCGCTGAATACCTCAAAAACTGGTCTAACCACTGACGAAGTGCCTTGACGGCCCTGTACCCGTTACCTTTACTGACTCTGTGTTGAACCAACATTTTGGAAGGGTGGGTGTGCCGATTGATGCATCGCGTCGGTGGCACACATTACATAGGCAGTAAGGGAATAAAAACAATGAACAAGAAAACGTCTCTACTCGGTGTTGCCGTCGGTTTGTCGGTCATACCGCTGGCCTTCGGCCAAACGGATAATACCCTGGAAAAACTCGGGAATTTCCAGACAACCGGAAACGCCGAATTCACCGTCATTGATCAGAACAGTGACAGCGCTGACGCCATCAGAAAAACACTCGAGAAAATCACCCTGCCTGAGGGGTTCGAGATCAGTCTGTACGCGCTCGTGCCTGATGCCCGGAACATGGCCGTTGGCCCTCAGGGTGTGGTGACCTTCGTCGGGACCCGCAAGACTGAAGTCTGGGCCGTCACCGATCGCGACAAGGACAGGGTTGCCGATGAAGTGAAGAACTTCGCCCCGTCGATCGCAAAGGCCATTCCCAACGGGCCGTGCTTTTCACCGGACGGCGTGCTCTACATCGCCGAACAGAATCGGGTGCTCGCCTACCCCGCCGCCGAGTTTTTCTATGAGAGCGGGGACGTGGTCGCCAGCGAAGTTATTCCGCAGGGCAAGCTCATCCCGGAACAGTTCGTGAGTTACAACCACACCGCCCGGGTTTGTGATATCGGTCCGGACAACAAACTTTATGTTTCCCTCGGTCAGCCATACAACGTGGCGCCTCCCGAGCATCTCGAGACCTTCAATGAAGTGGGCATCGGGGGCATCATCCGCGTCAACAGGGACGGGACGGACCGGGAAGTCTATACCCGCGGTGTCCGGAATTCCGTCGGCCAGGACTTTCATCCGACCACCGGCGATCTCTGGTTCACCGATAATCAGGTCGATGGCATGGGTGACGACATCCCCCCTGGTGAAATCAATCGCCAGACTGAAATGGGGCAACATTTCGGCCATCCCTGGTATGGCGGCGGTGACGTACGCACCACTGAGTACAAAGGCGAGGAAGTGCCTGTTGATGTGGTGTTCCCGGTATCAGAGACCGTCGCACATGCTGCTGATCTCGGGATGATCTTCTACACAGGACGGATGTTCCCGAAGGCCTATCAGGGCGGCATTTTCTCTGCACAGCATGGATCCTGGAACCGCACAACACCCATAGGTGCGAGAGTCATGTTCACGCCGGTGGATGCCGACGGCAACGTGGCGGGAGAAACCGTCCCGTTCGCGGAGGGGTGGCTGGATGAAAACGGGGAATACCTCGGCAGACCGGTGGACGTCGCAGAACTGAAAGACGGCTCTATCCTCGTGTCAGACGACCTTGCTGGCGCCATCTACCGGATTGCCTATACGGGTTCTGGTTCCTGACGTCCAACCACACACGCCGGGGAGCTTCACTTCCCCGGCTCACTGGAGCGTGCCATGTTTTCAAAGGCCCAAGCTGTAACCGTTCTTCCGGTCACCTGTGCGTTGGCTCTTGTGTTGTCGGGGCATGCCCTCGCGGCGGATCCTGATGCGGGGCGCAAGTTGGCGGCCCAATGCAAAACCTGCCATGGCCTTGATGGCATCGCAACTATCCCGATAGCGCCCAACCTCGCTGGCGAGAGCCAGATCTATATTCAAAACCAGTTAAAAGCGTTTCGCAGCGGCAAGCGAGAACACGAAATGATGTCTGTGGTCGCAAAGAATCTGACCGACGAGCAAATCGCCGATGTCGCCGCCTGGTACGAATCCATTGAAATCACCGCCAAAATGCCGGAGTGATACGGTAGCCGGTGCCAGGTGTTTCAAGGCTTGGCATCCGCCTTCCAGCCATCGTCTTTGAGGACCGGGCCCAACTCCAACACCGGTGACGCATCAATGTCGTCCGCATCCATCATGTTGGCTACCCGCTGAAGCGAGGCCAGAATCATCGTCTGCTCCCACTCCGCCAGGTTCTGGAACTTTTTAATGAAGTCCTCCTGCAGCGGGTTCGGCGCCCGGGCGAGGATCTCAGCGCCTTCATCAGTCAGGTGGGCATGGACCTTGCGTTTGTCCTGGGTGCTGCGAACCCGGTACACCAGTTTGCGGTGCTCGAGCCGGTCCAGAATGGTGGTCACCGTGGCCTGGCTCAGGCTCACGTTTTCAGCAATGGTGCCGATGGTCACCTGGCCCAGATCGCGGATGGTCCGCATGATCAGCAGTTGCGGGCCGGTCAGCCCCGCATGCTTGCTCAGTTGCTTGGAATGCAGGTCCGTCGCGCGGATTACCCGACGCAGGGCCACTAACACCTGTTCGTAACTGTTCACACCCCGCTCCTCACTCAACATCCTCACTAGCTGCCTGTTCCGATCATCGCGCCGGGATGGCAGCGGCGGCCAGCAACACTATTTATACCACTAATGATTAGAGGTCTTTGAAAATGTGTTTGCAAGTGGGCATTATTACCTAGCCGAACAATGCCGCCCTGTCAGCTTGACAAGCCGGGCACTGTGGTGTTTGTTTAACCCGTTGAGAGCACAAGAATAACCCTGACAATTACAGGACACACATAATGACTATTTCCCCCATGAAACTCGCGACCGCCATTGGCGCGTCCGTAGCCCTGATGGCAGCCGGCCAGGCTGCTGCAGAAATCAAGATCGGTATTGCCGGCCCCATGACAGGCCCTGTTGCCCAATATGGCGATATGCAGTTCTCCGGCGCCCGCATGGCCATTGAACAGATCAACGAGAACGGCGGCGTGATGGGCGAACAGCTCGTTGCCGTGGAATACGACGATGTATGTGACCCGAAGCAGGCAGTCAGCGTGGCGAACAGCCTGGTGAACGATGGTGTTCGCTTCGTGGTGGGCCACCTGTGCTCCAGCTCCACGCAGCCGGCGTCCGACATCTATGAAGACGAGGGGGTACTGATGATCACTCCGGCTTCCACAAGCCCGGAGATCACAGAACGTGGTTATGAGCTGGTGTTCCGCACCATCGGCCTCGACAGCATGCAGGGGCCGGTTGCCGCCAACTACCTGGCGAGCCTGAACCCGGAGCGCGTTGCCATTATTCACGACAAGCAGCAGTACGGTGAAGGCATCGCGACCGCCGTGCGCGACACGCTGAAGGAAAAGGGCGTTGAAATCGCCATGTTCGAGGGTATTACTGCGGGCAGCAAGGATTTCTCGGCACTGGTCAGCAAGCTGAAGCAGGCCGACGTTGACTACGTCTACTATGGCGGCTACCACCCGGAACTTGGCCTGATCCTGCGCCAGGCCCGCCAGGCTGATCTGGACGCCACTTTCATGGGGCCGGAAGGCGTTGGTAACAAAGACATCAACACCATTGCTGGCGAAGCGGCCGAAGGTTTGCTGGTAACCCTTCCGCCTGCGTTCGATCAGAAAGAAGCGAACCAGGCTCTGGTCGAAGCGTTCCAAGCGAAAGGCGAAGACCCCTCCGGCCCCTTCGTGCTGACTTCTTATGCCGCAGTGCAACTCATTGCCGAAGGCATCGAGCAAGCCCAGTCCACGGATCCATTCGAGGTCGCTGAAGCCCTGCGCAACGGCTCTTTCGAGACACCCATCGGCACCGTAGAGTACGACGAAGACGGCGATATGAAATCGTTTGAGTTCGTGGTCTACGAATGGCATTCAGATGGCAGCAAAACTCCGGTAAACTGAGCCCTTATCGTTAAAAAACGGTAACACCGAGAGCACCTTCTCACCGCGATCCGGGAGAAGGTGTTTTTCTAGGCTCCTGTTGATCCCTCCCCATGGCCAGGCCGGATATCCCGGGCCTGGAATGGGGTTGTCGAGGGAGCAGGCTTTCGGAGTTTAAACAATGTCAGAAGCTACTCTGTATTTCTTCCAGCAGCTCATCAACGGGCTGACGATCGGCAGCGCCTACGCGCTGATCGCCATCGGTTATACGATGGTTTACGGCATCATCGGCATGATCAACTTTGCCCATGGTGAAATCTACATGATCGGCGCCTATACAGCGCTGATCGCAATCACCGGCCTGGCCGCCCTCGGAATCGCCTGGCTGCCACTGATCCTGGTCGTTGCCCTGGTGTGTGCGGTGATTGTCTCAAGCTCTATGGGCTGGGCCGTGGAACGGGTGGCCTATCGGCCGGTCAGGGGTCGTCATCGCCTGATCCCACTGATTTCCGCCATTGGCATGTCCATCTTCCTGCAGAATTATGTGCACCTGGCCCAGGGTTCCCGCAACATCGGCTTTCCTCTGTTGATTCAGGGCGGCTTTGATTTCGGCTCCGAAAGCACCTTCCAGGGCTCTATTTCCTACATGCAGATCACCGTCTTCATCACCACTCTCATCTGCATGACCGCGCTGTCGCTGTTTATCTCCCGGTCCCGCACGGGGCGCGCCTGCCGGGCAGTGTCCCAGGATCTGGGCATGGCCAACCTGCTGGGCATAGACACCAACCGGATCATCGCCGCCACCTTTGTCATCGGGGCAGCCCTGGCGGCAGTGGCGGGCTTGTTGCTGGGAATGTACTACGGCTCTATCGATCCGCTGTTCGGTTTCATTGCCGGGCTAAAGGCCTTCACCGCAGCGGTCCTCGGCGGCATCGGGAGCATTCCGGGCGCCGTGCTGGGGGGGCTGATACTGGGGGTCTCGGAAAGCATGACCTCGGGCTACCTCACCGGCGCCTACAAGGATGTGGTGTCATTCAGTCTGCTCATTCTTATCCTTCTGTTCAAACCCACCGGCCTGCTCGGCAAACCGGAGGTTGAAAAGATCTGATGGCTGCCAACAACTTCAAACACGCGCTCTTTTGCGCGGTAATCACACTGATTATTGCCTATCCCATTCTCGGGTTTAATCTCGAAGCCCAGGGTGTTGATATTACTCTGTCCGGTGCCGACACCTTTACGCTGGTGATGGTCGCGCTTGCAGCCCTGGCCGTTTTTGCCTTTCAGCTTTTTCGGGAACAGATCATGGGCGCCATTGCCTCGGTTCCCACCCCGGTTCCGAGCGCACCCAGGGAGCCCATGAATGAGAACAAGCGGGCCCGCATCGAGTCCTGGGTACTCACTGGCATCCTGGTACTGGCGCTGTTCTGGCCATTCTTTGTCTCCCGCGGTGCCGTAGACCTCGCCACACTAGTGCTGATCTACATCATGCTGGCCCTGGGCCTGAACGTGGTGGTCGGCCTGGCTGGCCTGCTGGATCTGGGCTACGTGGCATTCTACGCGGTGGGGGCCTATACCTTCGCTCTGCTGTCGCAGTACATCGGCATTTCCTTCTGGCTCGCGCTGCCGCTCGGCGCATTGCTTGCTGCCCTGTTTGGTCTGGTACTCGGCTTTCCGGTACTGCGACTCCGAGGGGACTACCTCGCCATCGTCACCCTCGGATTCGGTGAAATCATCCGGATTCTGCTGAACAACTGGACCAACCTCACCGGAGGCCCCAACGGTATCGGTGGCATCCCGGAACCCACCCTGTTCGGCATGGAGTTCGGCCGTCGGGTGAAGGAAGAGGGCAACACGTCTTTCCATGAAACCTTCGGTATCGCCTACGCCAGCGAACACAAGGTGATTTTCCTCTACCTGATTGCCCTGGTGCTTGCCGTGTTAACCGCTCTGGTGATCCGCCGCCTCATGCGCATGCCGGTTGGCCGGGCCTGGGAAGCACTGCGGGAGGATGAAATTGCCGCTCGGTCCCTGGGTTTGAGTCGAACCGCTGTCAAGCTGTCCGCCTTTACCATTGGGGCCTTCTTTGCCGGCTTCGCCGGTACCGTGTTCGCTTCCAAACAGGGCTTCATCAGCCCTGAATCCTTTGTCTTCCTTGAATCTGCCATCATCCTGGCCATCGTGGTGCTCGGGGGCATGGGCTCACAGCTCGGCGTTATCCTGGCGGCCATTGCCGTCACCATCCTGCCAGAGCTGGCCCGTGAATTCTCGGAATACCGGATGCTCATCTTCGGTGCCGCCATGGTGCTGATGATGGTGTGGCGCCCGCAGGGCCTGATGCCCATGCGCCGTATTCACATAGAACTGAAAAGGCAGGGGTGACAGAGATGCTTGAAGTACAGAATCTGTCCATGCGCTTTGGCGGCCTGCTGGCGGTAGATCAGGTGTCACTGGACGTTCAGGAACGGGAGATCGTTTCCATCATCGGCCCCAACGGGGCCGGCAAAACCACGGTATTCAACTGTCTGAGCGGGTTCTACAAGCCCACCGGCGGCAAGATCCTGTTCGAGGGCAAAGAGGTCCAGGGCAAGCCCGACTACAAGATCTCGCGGCTGGGTATGGTGCGCACCTTCCAGCACGTACGCCTGTTCAGCCATATGACCGTGGTGGAGAACCTGCTGGTGGCTCAGCACCGCCACCTCAATAACAACCTGATTTCAGGGCTGCTCAAGACCCCGGACTACCGGGCGCGGGAGCAAAAGTCACTAGATCGGGCGGCTTACTGGCTGGAGCGTGTTGGCCTGATGGATCTGGCCAACCGGGAAGCCGGCAACCTGGCTTACGGCCAGCAACGGCGCCTGGAGATTGCCCGCTGCATGGTGACCGAACCCAAACTGCTGATGCTCGACGAGCCGGCGGCGGGCCTCAACCCGGCGGAAACCAGGGACCTCAACCGGCTGATCGTCAGCCTGAAAGAGGATTACAACGTTTCCGTGGTACTGATTGAGCACGATATGAGCCTGGTGATGGATATTTCCGACCGCATCAACGTTATCAACCAGGGGCGCCCCCTGGCCAGCGGCACACCGGAAGAAATCCGCCAGAACGACGACGTGATCAAAGCCTATCTGGGCGAGGCCTGAGGTAAACACATGCTAGTACTTGAAGATGTCCATACCCACTACGGCAAAATCGAGGCCTTGCACGGGGTGTCTGTCGAAGTCAAAAAGGGCGAAATCGTCTCTCTGATCGGCGCCAACGGCGCCGGCAAGACAACCCTGCTGATGACCGTCTGCGGCAACCCCCAGGCCAGCGCCGGTCGCATTTTTCTGGAAGGCCGGGAGATTACCAGTGAACCGACCTCCCAGATCATGCGCTCGGGGATCTCCATAGTCCCTGAGGGACGCCGGATCTTTTCGGGACTGACCGTTGAAGAGAACCTGCACATGGGCGGTTTCTTCAACAGCAATGCCCAGATTCGCAAAAGCCTGGACCATGTCTACGAGCTGTTCCCTCGTCTCAAGGAGCGGGAGCACCAGCGGGCGGGCACCATGTCCGGCGGCGAACAGCAGATGCTGGCCATTGGCCGGGCGCTGATGAGCAAACCGCGCATGATCATCCTGGACGAGCCCTCGCTCGGGCTGGCGCCACTGGTGATCAAGCAGATCTTCGAGATCATCGGCCAGCTCCGGGAAGAGGGTATCACCGTATTCCTGGTGGAGCAGAACGCTAACCAGGCGCTAAACCTTGCCGATCGCGGCTATGTGCTGGAAACCGGCCGGATTCGCCTGCACGACACTGGCAAGAACCTGCTGGCCAATCCCGACGTGCAGAACGCCTATCTGGGCGGGTAGCATCTTCCCGCATCGCTGAAAAGCCGGAGCATAAGGACATGTTCCGGTTTTTTTCTCGGAAAAATCAACTACTCACCTACATTTCTCCTTGCGCCGCCGGGATATCAACTATACTCATAGCAACGGTCAACCTGTCTCCACAAGACCAGTCAGGGCCGTTTTCGCGGTGCTGCCCGCAGTTCGGGCCGGCATTGCGTTTTGCGACGAAAGCTATAAACCACAGAAAGGAGTCGATAATGAAAAAACTGATCGCAGGTGCAATTCTTCTGGGTGCCTCTTCCATGGCCTTTGCCCAACCAGGCTGTGGCGTTGGCGCCATGATCTGGAAAGGACAGTCCGGCATTGCTCCTCACGTTCTGGCGGCTACCACCAACGGAACCTTTGGCAACCAGACTTTTGGCATGACCACGGGCACCCTGGGTTGCCAGACCAACGAAACGGTTCAGTCGATGGCCATGTACATGGACAGCAACATCGACAAGGTCGCTCGCGACATGTCCCGTGGTTCCGGCGAGAATCTGGAAACCCTGGCCGTACTGCTGGGCGTTGACGAAGCAGACCGGGATACCTTCCGTCAGCTGCTGCAGGACAACTTTGCAACCATTTTCCCAAGCTCCGACACCACCTCCGGCGAAGCGGTAGATGCCATTGTCGCCCTGCTGGAAAAGAACGAGTCACTCAGCAAATACGTAGCCGCCTGATCCAGGCGCATTGAAGGGAATCTCTTGCGCCAGGGACGGCGCAGCGTTTCACCCCTACCGTTTAACCCCGGATGCAGTAAACGCCATGGGCAACATGCTTCGCATTGGGCCAGCCCTGATCTGGCTCGCAGTCAGCCCGCCAACCCAGGCGGCCCCCGACCTGCCGTACCAACTCCATCTTGATTCAACCTGGCTGACGCTGATCCACTATCAGCCCGACACCTTTGGCGATAGCTATACCAGCCAGGCCGACGACCCGGCGTTCTTTCTCAGCGCAAACGGCAAGCACTCGCCGCGGGCCGAACTTCAGGCCACCCTGGCCGCCATTCAGGCACCCGGCGGGGGCGACGGGCATGCACGCTGCCAGTTTCCGGCACGAGCCGCCTGGCTGCAGCAAACCCTGGGTTTATCACTGCCGAAGATCCACTGCCCCGACTATCAGCAATGGTCAGAGACGCTGAATACCGAAACGGTGACCCTGGTATTCGCCGCTTCTTACCTGAACAGCCCCTCCTCCATGTTCGGCCACACTTTCCTGAGGCTTGACCCGCCGAAAGAGGACGAGGAAACCAACCTTCTGCTAGCCAACACCATTTCGTACGCTGCGGATGCAGCCGCCCACGACAGCGAGATCTCCTTCGCGTACAAGGGCATTTTTGGGGGTTACCCCGGTATCACCACCATTCAGCCCTATTACGAAAAAATCCGGCTGTATTCGGACATTGAGCACCGGGACCTATGGGAATACCGGCTGAACCTGACCCAGGACGAGGTGGACCTGATGATCGCCCACGCCTGGGAGATCCGGGACCGCAACTTCGATTACTATTTTTTCGACGAAAACTGCGCCTACCGGCTGCTGGCACTGATTGACGTTGCCCGGCCAGGGACAAACCTCCTGGATGAAGTCAGCACTCACGCCATTCCTTCAGACACCGTTCGCTGGGTGGTGGACAAGGACCTGGTCAGCGCGGTGTACTACCGGCCGTCGGCAGCCACGGCTGTGGCCTTCAGTCTCGACAACCTGCCGGAGGATCACCAGACCCTCGCCGCCGCCATCGCCAATGGTTACGTTGCCGCCGGCAGCAACGAGGTTAATGCCCTGCCCCCGGCACAGCGGGCCCAGGTTTTGAATGCCACTTACGATTACGTGCGCTACAAAAGCGAAGCCGATGGCTGGCCCCGGGAGATTGCCGCGCCACTGTCCTACGAGCTGCTGCGGGCCCGCAGCCAGATCGACAAGGCGCCGCCACCTCAAACGCCGCCGGTACCGGACATCAGGGACGATCAGGGGCACGACACCTTTCGCCTGAGCCTGGGCGCCGGCCAGATCGGGCACCGCGAGTTTACCCAGCTCACGGTCCGGCCGGCCTACCACGACGTACTGGACCCACCCGCCGGCTACCGCAAGGGGGCACAGCTTCAGTTCCTCAGGCTCGACGCCCGCCTCTACACCGATAACAACGAACTGCAACTGGAACAACTCACCGGCGTGGAAATCCGCTCATTGAGCCCCAGAAACGCCTTCTTCTCACCACTGTCCTGGCAGGTTGGCTTCGGTGGCCGGCGTAGCGATACCGGCGCCGACCGGGTATTTGCGCCTTATCTGGAGGGTGGCGTTGGCGGCAGCTGGAGGCTGACCCCTGGCATCCAGGCCTTCGCCATCGCTACCGCCGATCTGGAAATCGATGACGACCTGCGCCGCGGTTACGACGCCGCCCCGGGCGCCGATATCGGTCTGTTGCACCAGAACAACCGGTTCAGCGTACTTGCCGGCGCGAAAACCAAGGCCTGGATCGTCAGCAGCCAGCATCGACAGGACCAGATTTACCTCAAAACCAACTGGCACATCGGCCGGGAATTCAGTCTGTTCGCTGAATTTACCCGGGAAGATCACTACGACAGGTACCTGAACACATGGCACGCCGGACTTCATGCCTATTTCTGAGCGCAGCCTTCCGGGGTTCAGTTCTGTTGTGCGCCGCGCTGCTGCTCTCCGGTTGCAGCAGCGTCTTCTTCTACCCGGATCGGGTCACCTACATCACCCCGGACCGCCTGAATCTTGACTACGATGACATCTATCTCGACACCGGCGACGGCGAGACCCTTCACGGATGGTGGCTGCCGGCCAGTACTTCTGAAGGTAACGCCAGGGGCACCGTCTACTTCCTTCACGGCAACGCCCAGAACATCAGCAGCCACATCCTGAACGTGGCCTGGTTGCCGGGGGAGGGCTACAACGTTTTCGCCCTTGACTATCGGGGCTATGGAAAATCCACCGGCGACCCTGACATCGAAGGTGCATTGCACGACGTGGAAACCGGCCTGCGCTGGCTGGCCAACAACCCTGAAGTGAACGACGGGCCGCTCTATATCCTCGGCCAGAGCCTGGGGGGCGGGCTGGCGATAGCGCTGGCCAGTGAATGGACCCACCGGGACGAAACGCCACCACTGGATGGGGTCATTCTGGACGGTACTTTTTCCGGTTTTCGCGCCATCGCCCGGGAAAAACTCGGCGATTTCTGGCTGACCTGGCCGCTGCAGATACCCCTGAGCTGGACAATCACCGACGCCTACGAAGGCACCGACCTGATTGCCGGCATATCACCCGTTCCGGTAATGATCATCCACAGCACGAGGGACGGGCTAATCCCGCTTCACCACGGTGTCCGGCTTTACCAGGCGGCAGCGCAACCAAAAACATTTCTGCAAACCGACACACCCCACGCGGCAACGTTTTTGATTCCCGCTTACCGCAAGGCGATACTGACGTTTATGAGAGAGGGCCTGTTGTCAGGCCAGCAATGAAAGGAAAAAATGGTCGGGGAAGCGGGTCCAAGAACTCCCCCAACCAGCACAAAGCCTCGGAGGCTTTTAGCGCACTTTTGAGAGGAACTTCTGGGTAAGCGGGTTCTGGGGCTCGGTGATGACCTGTCTTGCCTCGCCGATCTCGGCAATCACGCCCTGGTGGAAATACGCCACCCGGTCAGAGACGTCCCGCGCGAACCCCATTTCGTGGGTCACGCAGATCATGGTCATACCTTCTTCCGCCAGCAGGCGAAGGGTATCGAGTACCTCGCCAACCAGTTCCGGATCAAGCGCCGAGGTTACCTCATCCAGCAGCATGTAGTCCGGCTTCATGGCCAATGCACGGGCGATGGCCAGGCGTTGTTGCTGGCCGCCGGACATCTTGGTGGGGTAGACATCCAGCTTGTCGCCCAGGCCCACATGCTCCAGTTCCTTTCTGGCGATCTCGATCGCCTCCTCTTTACTCATCTTCTTGACGATTCTCGGAGCCAGCGCGGCATTCTCCAGCACGGTCATGTGCGGGAACGAGTTCCATTGCTGGAAAACCATACCCAGCTTCTGGCGCAACTTGTCCTTGTTGGTCTCTTTGGCGTGGACATCCACATCGTCAACAAAAATCTTTCCCTTGTTGATGCTCTCAATGGCGTTGATGCAGTACAGCAGGGTGGACTTACCACTGCCGGAACCACCGATCACGCTCACCACCTCGCCTTTCTTGACATCCAGGCTGACGCCTTTCAGTACTTCAAGATCTCCGAAGGATTTATGGACATTCTGGACGCTGATCATATTGCCATTTTCCTCTCAACATACCGGCCGTAGTAGGAAAGCGGGTACGAAATAATGAAGTAAAAGATACCGACACCGATAAGGATCTCGAGCGGTTGCTGGGTTCGCGAAATAAGTTGTTCCGAGGTCCGCAGCAGTTCCATATATCCGATAACAGACACCAGCGCAGAATCCTTGATAACACTCAGGGCGACCCCGAGCCAGGACGGAAACACGGCGCGCAAGCCGATCGGGAACCGAATGTGGTAGATAGTTTGCCAGCGGGTCATTCCCAATGACCGTGCCGCTACCTGCATCGACGGGCTGACGCTGTCGAACCCGCCCCGGAACACCTCGCTCATGAAGGCCATGGTATACAGCGAGAGGACGATGGAGCCCGCCAGAAAGGGGTCCATCGGATACCCGGCGGCTCCGACAAAGGTCGAGAACAGAATCAGTTGGATAATCAGGGGCACACTTCTGAGCACGTCCAGCACACTGCCGAACAGCACGTTGACCGCCTTGTTGCTCTCGGACCGGAAAAAACCAATAACCAGACCGAGCAGCGTGCCGGCCGCGATGGCGACAACGGATATCACAATCGTGTTCCAGACACCGGTCATAATGAACCCGGCATCGCTCCAGGACAGGGGTGTGAACAGAGAGTTCATCAGATTTCCCCCCTGAACAGTCTGCGGGAGAGCAGTGAGGCACCGAACAGCACCAGTTTGGTGATCACGAAATACATAATCGCCGCCACAATGAAAAACTCCAGGGTCCGGAACGACAGCGACTGCAGTCTCTGGGTGGTGCCGGACAGCTCACTCATGCCCACCAGGATCCCCAGCGAACTCATCAGAATGGACCAGACAAACTGGTTGGTCATCGGATGGTAGATACGCCGAAGCATCTGCGGAAGGATGATGTGCCAGTAAGCCTGGATGCTGGTCATCCCAAGGGACTTGGAGGCACTGTACTGGGTGCTCGGAATTGACTGGAAGCCACCGCGAAAGGTCTCGGTGAGGTAACCCGCGTTGATGAAAACCAACGCACTTAACACGGCAACGTAGGGGCTGAGGTGAATACCGAAGGCGCCGAGACCAAAATAGGCCATGTAGATCTGGAACAGCGCGGGGGTATTCCGGGCGACCTCAACCCAGGCCGTTGCAACATAACAAAAAGGCTTGCTGTTGTTCATTTTGGCAATCGCCAGGAGTATGGCGATTGCGATGCCCAGAAGCATGGCGAGCACAGAGACGTGCAGGGTAACAATGGCGCCATTGAGCAACTCGGGCCAGTTCTGAAACACGACGTTCCAGTGAAATTCGTAATCCATACCTTGACCATTTGATGAATGGAAGGAACCTTGATCACTGCGCCAGATCGGTGCGGTGACCAGAATTCGCGGCCTGGAAACGTTAGAGACTGATCCAGGCCGGGGCAACCGGAACGGGGTGACCACCACGACGGTGGCCGCCCCATTCACCGTTTACTTGTTTGCTCTGAGGGTTTCGATGAGCTCAGCCGGTACATCTTCGCCAAAGTGCTTGTTGTAGGCTTCGTTCATGTTGCCATCGCGGATCTGGCGCACCAGGAACAGATTCAGGTAGTTGATCCATGCCAGCTCATCCCTCTTGGCAATAATGCCCACCACGTCGTCGTAGTTGGGAACGAAGGGACCTGCCTCGAATTCTGCGAATTCGTCGCTGGCGAGTTTGGTGGCAATGTTCGCATTGGTTGAGATGATGGCGTCGACCTTGCCCTGGTAGAGGCCGAGGAACGCATCGTTCTCGGAGGCAAAAGAGGTGTAGTTGTCACGGCCCCAGCCCATTTGGTCGGCGTAGGCCAGGTATTCGGTTTCATAGGTGGTGCCCAGGGCGGCACCAACCTTCAGGTTTTCCAGGTCATCAAACGACTCGATGTTGGTGTCCTCGTGGGAAATAACCTGGAATTTGAATACGAAGTACGGGTAGGTGAAACCAACGGTTTTGGCGCGCTCCAGGGTGTCGGAGGTGGAACCGATGACTACGTCGGTCTTGCCCGAGATCAGGGACGGAATACGGTCACCCCAGGTGAGGTTCACAACGTTGACGTCTACGCCAAGAACCTCCGCCAGGTCCTTGCAGTAATCAACATCGAAACCGGCAGGTTCATTATTCTCGTCAAAATAACCCATGGGTGGGAAATCGAGAACGACACCGCAGTTCAGCGTGCCGCGTTGGATGACCGTATCCAGTTGGTCGGCTGACGCATTCACAGATGAAAGCGCCGCACAGGCGAATACCAGCGTTGCAAGTTTCCGAATCATTTTATTCTCACTTGTTTTTGTGGCTTTTGTTGGTGTTCTGAATGCGCTTGAACATCACGCGCTGTGTGCACAATGCATACGAATTTATGCTACCTCAGAAGCGTCAGTACGATTTCTTGAAATTGCTTAATTTATAGGGAATTCTCCTTAATTTTGTAAATTCTGGAGGATTAAATAAGACTCAAACCCCGAAATACCAGTCAGGATGATTAGGGATAGCCGCGATCTGTCGCATTAAGGAACGGATTTATCTGCATTTTCTCTTCCCGGTGGCAAACAGGTTGCTTTTCGTTTGTAACGCCGCCGGTCCAGGGTGATTCGGCCCCGAACAAAAAAACCCGCCAGACCATAGGCCGGACGGGTTCTTTCAATCAGGAAGCGGTCAGTCAGAGAAGTCGGTCGGCTGCTCGCCTTCCCTTACTTCCTTCATGGACAGCTTGACCCGACCACGGTTGTCCACATCCAATACCTTCACCAACACTTCCTGACCTTCGCTTAGCTCGTCAGTCACGTTCTCGATGCGGCGCTCAGAGATCTGGGAAATGTGTACCAGACCGTCTTTACCCGGCAGGATGTTAACGAACGCACCAAAATCCACAATGCGCTCAACACGGCCCTTGTAGATGGCGCCTACCTCGATCTCGGCGGTGATCTCCTTCACGCGATTCACAGCAGCCTGAGCGGCAGCGGCGTTATCCGCGTAAATCTTCACGTTGCCGTCGTCGTCGAGATCAATCGATGCACCGGTCTCATCACAAATCGAGCGAATCACAGAGCCACCCTTACCGATCACATCGCGGATCTTGTCCGGGTGGATCTTGATGGTGGTGATACTCGGCGCCCGATCAGACAGTTCGGCGCGGGGCTCGGAAATCACCTTGGCCATTTCATCCAGAATGTGCAGACGGGCAGCGTGGGCCTGCTCCAGAGCGATTTCCATGATTTCGTCGGTAATGCCCTGGATTTTGATGTCCATCTGCAGGGCAGTGACGCCCGCTTTGGTGCCGGCTACCTTGAAATCCATGTCGCCCAGGTGGTCTTCGTCACCCAGAATGTCGGTCAGGACCGCGAACTTGTCGCCTTCCTTGACCAGACCCATGGCGATACCGGCCACCGGCGCCTTCAGGGGCACACCGGCGTCCATCAGCGCCAGGGACGAGCCACACACAGACGCCATGGAGCTGGAGCCGTTGGATTCGGTGATCTCGGACACCGCACGAATGGCATACGGAAACTCTTCGATGGTGGGCATGACTGCCGCCACACCACGCTTGGCCAGGCGACCGTGACCGATTTCACGACGGCCCGGTGAGCCCATACGGCCGGCTTCACCTACGGAGTACGGAGGGAAGTTGTAGTGGAACAGGAACGGGTCTTTGCGCTCGCCTTCCAGGGCGTCGATGATCTGCACGTCCCGGGTGGTACCCAGCGTGGCGGTCACGATGGCCTGGGTCTCACCGCGGGTAAACAGTGCAGAACCATGAACCGACGGCAGCACGCCAACCTCAACCTTGATCGGGCGAACGGTCTTGTTGTCGCGGCCGTCAATACGCGGCTTGCCTTCGATAACCTGCAGGCGAACCACAGACTTCTCGACCTTGCCGAAGTACTTCTTCACCTCGTCTTCGGACGGCTGGTCTTCTTCTTCACCGGCCAGCTTTTCAACAGCGGCGGTTTTGATTTCGCCCAGGCGCTCGTAGCGGGCCATCTTGTCACGAATCGCATAGGCTTCTTCGATGGCACCACCGAACTCGGCCTTGATGGCGTTCAGCAGCTCGGTGTTTTCTGCCGCCGCCTGCCATTCCCAGCGCGGTTTGCCGTTTTCAGCGGCAAATTCCTTGATGGCGGTGATGGCGGTCTGCATTTCCTGGTGGGCGTACAGCACGCCGCCGAGCATCTGGTCTTCGGTCAGGCCCTTGGCCTCGGACTCAACCATCAGGACCGCTTTGTCGGTGCCGGCCACAACCATGTCCAGCAGGGAGTTGCCCAGCTCTTCGAAGGTCGGGTTCAGGAAGTAGCCTTTCTCGTTGGTGTAACCCACACGGGCGGCGCCAATCGGGCCGTCGAACGGGATACCGGAGATCGCCAGTGCGGCGGACGCCGCGATCATGGCGGCGATGTCCGGGTCATGGTTCTTGCTGGCTGACATCACCGTCAGAACTACCTGAACTTCGTTCATGTAGCCATTCGGGAACAGCGGGCGGATGGGACGGTCGATCAGGCGGGAGGTCAGGGTCTCTTTCTCGGACGGGCGACCTTCACGCTTGAAGAAGCCACCCGGAATCTTGCCGGCGGCGTAAGTCTTTTCCTGGTAGTTAACGGTCAGAGGGAAGAAACCCTGGCCCGGCTTGGGCTCTTTGGCACCAACGACGGTGCCCAGAACCGCTGTGTCACCGGTGCTGACCAGAACCGCGCCGGTGGCCTGGCGGGCAATGCGGCCGGTTTCCAGGGTGAAAGTCTCACCACCCATTTCAAACGTTTTGATACGTGGTTGCAGTTCCACAATAAACTCCTGCGTATTTCATCATTGAGTGACCTCGGCCAGCGAACCATTCGCAAGCCGCTTATTCATCACTGCAGAAGTCTGATCGGTGAACCGAAAGGCAACCCGTCCGAAAGCTAACAGGCTGTTGCAAAACCCCGGCTGGTGCACCATCAGCAGCGCGCTCCCGGGCTTTTCAACAACCTGCTATCAAGTGCGGCTTTCCATTATGACAGGGAAAATCCTTCGGTTTCACAGACAAATCGACTGCAGCAAAATCGCCGCCTGCGGGCTCGGAATGAACACGGCAGGAAGCGGAAGAGAAGTCTGGCTGAACCCGGGAAGCCCGGGCCAGCCATCACATCGCTAAACCGGATTAGCGACGCAGACCCAGACGCTGGATCAATTCCAGGTAACGGTCAGCGTTCTTACGCTTCAGGTAGTCCAGCAGCTTACGGCGCTGGTTTACCATCCGGATCAGGCCGCGGCGGGAATGGTGATCCTGCTTGTTGGCCTTGAAGTGATCCTGCAGCTTGTCGATGTTGGCGCTCAGCAGAGCTACCTGAACCTCAGGGGAACCGGTATCGCCATCACCTTGCTGAAAATCTTTAACGATCTGTGACTTCTCACTGGCAGACAATGCCATATTTCACCTCATTGGTTGCGATGCTGATGTGTTCAGCCGAACCGCGCATCTCTACAGCCCGGCTAATCAGCCCCGGCCTCAGCCGTGACTGCTCTTGACCAGCCGGCGTGGCTCCAGTTTGGTGCCCTCGCCTTCCGGTAAAGCTTCTGCAAGCCCGACAAAACCACGATCGCCGTAAAGACGCACGTGCCCTCGCAAGGTCTGGCCCGGTATTCTAACCGGTTGTCCGTTCAATATCGACACCAGTGATTGCCCGGACAACCGATGCTCCGGGAACATGGTCAGCGCGCTTTCCTCGGGCAGCAACAGCCCGTCGAGACTCTCGCCCCGATCCCGCATGGCTTCCAGGTCTGACACCGGGTGGCTGCTCGCCAGGCTGTATCCCGACGCCATGGTACGGCGCAATGCCGTTACGTGGGCGCCACAGCCCATCGCCGCGCCGATGTCTTCCACCAGCGAGCGGATGTAGGTGCCTTTGGTACAGGTCACCGCCAGGTCCAGCTCGTTTTCACGAACCGCCAGTAACGTGAGTTCGTAGATGGTCACCGGGCGGGCAGGCCGCTCGATCTCAATGCCTTCCCGGGCGTACTCATACAGCGGGCGCCCCTTGTGTTTGAGCGCCGAGTACATGGAGGGAACCTGCTGAATATCACCCCGGAAGCCGGCCAGAACCGCCTCCACTTGTGCTTCCGTCAGCGCCGGCACCGGCTTTTCTTCCACCACCGCGCCTTCGCTGTCGCCGGTTTCGGTACGTACACCCAACCGGGCTGTGGTGATATACGCCTTGTCGCTATCGAGCATCATCTGGGAAAATTTGGTGGCTTCCCCGAAGCACAACGGCAGCACCCCGGTCGCCAGCGGGTCCAGCGCACCGGTATGACCTGCTTTCGCCGCGCCATACAGATGCTTGACCTGCTGCAGAATGCCGTTGGAGGTGACACCCTGGGGCTTATCAATCACCAGGATGCCATTGACCGGACGCCCCTTGCGACGACGGCTCAAGCGTCACGCTCCGGGTTGCCGGATACCGGGTCATCGTTGTCGTCCCGGGGCACGACCGGCTGGTCGCCCACCGCTTCCCGGATCAGACGATCCATTTTCCGGCTCTGGTTCAGCAGGCTGTCAAAGTGGAACCGCAGGTGGGGCACCACCCGCAGCTTCATCGCCTTGCCCACCTGCCCACGCAGGTAGCCAGAGACCTTGTTCAGCACCTGAAGGGCGCCTGTCACTTCCGGCGATTCCGCGGTTAGTTCCTCTGTCGTCAACAGGGAAACGTAGATATCGGCATAGCCGAGATCCCGGCTCACCTTGACAGCGTTGATGGTCACCAGCCCAACGCGAGGGTCTTTCACCTCGCGCTGGATCAACTGGGCCAGTTCCCGCTGCATCTGATCGCCAATGCGATCAACGCGGCTGTAATCCCGTGCCATCAGGACCCCGTGGATTCAAGCTGACGTTCAACCCTGACCCGATCAAATACCTCGATCTGGTCGCCTACTTTCACGTCGTAGCCCTTAACGCCAATACCACACTCCATACCGTTGCGAACTTCCGCCACGTCGTCCTTGAAGCGACGCAGGGACTCCAGTTCGCCTTCAAAGATCACCACGTTGTCACGCAGTACCCGTATCGGCTTGTTACGGTACACGGTGCCCTCGATCACCATACAGCCAGCCACCTGGCCAAACTTCGGTGACCGGAACACGTCGCGTACATCGGCGATACCGACGATGTCTTCGCGGAATTCCGGTTTGAGCATGCCGGTCAGGGCCGCCTTCACATCATCAATCAGATTATAGATGATGCTGTAATAGCGCAGATCCAGACCTTCCTGTTCCACCAGACGCTTGGACGCGTTGTCCGCACGCACGTTGAAGCCGAAGATCACCGCGTTGGTGGCCATCGCCAGGCTGACGTCGGTTTCAGCGATACCGCCCACCCCGGACGATATAATCTTGACCTGCACTTCCTCGTTACCCAGATCCTGCAGAGCCTTGGTGATGGCCTCCAGCGAACCCCGTACGTCGGTCTTGAGCACCACGTTGAGGGTTTTGACTTCATCTTTGCCCATGTTCTCGAACATGTTCTCGAGCTTAGAGGCCTGCTGACGCTGCAGACGCTGCTCACGCTCACGAATCTGGCGGAATTCGGCCAACTCCCTGGCTTTCTTCTCATCAGCCACGGCGAAGAACTCGTCGCCGGCGTCCGGCGTGCCGTTCAGGCCCAGGATTTCCACCGGGATCGACGGGCCGGCTTCTTTCACCTGCTTGCCTGCTTCGTCGGTCATGGCGCGCACCTTGCCGAAGAAGGAACCGGCCACCACCATGTCGCCCTGGCGCAGGGTACCGTTCTGAACCAGAACGGTGGCCACGGAGCCACGACCACGCTCAAGACTGGACTCCACCACCACACCTTTCGCCGCTGCATCCGGAGACGCTTCCAATTCCAGGATCTCAGCCTGCAGCAGAACCGCCTCCAGCAGGTTGTCGATGCCGTCACCGGTGTGCGCAGAGACCGGCACAAACTGGGTGTCGCCGCCCCAGTCTTCCGGGATCACGTCCAGCGCCGACAGCTCGTTCTTGATGCGGTCCGGATCGGCTTCTTCCTTGTCCATCTTGTTGATGGCGACCACCAAGGGCACACCGGCCGAACGGGCGTGCTGAACCGCTTCCTTGGTTTGCGGCATAACGCCGTCATCAGCCGCGACCACAAGAATGACGATGTCAGTGCACTGGGCACCACGGGCACGCATGGCGGTAAACGCAGCGTGGCCCGGGGTATCCAGGAATGACACCATGCCGTGATCGGTTTCCACATGATAGGCACCGATGTGCTGGGTAATGCCACCGGATTCACCGGCAGCGACCTTGGTGCGACGAATGTAGTCGAGCAGCGAGGTCTTGCCGTGGTCAACGTGACCCATGACACTGACCACCGGCGCCCGCTTGATCTTCTCTTTACCCGCGTCTTCGCCGGTGATTTCGCTCAACACGCCCTCTTCATAAGCGTCTTCACTGACGGCCCTGGGCTTGTGACCCAGCTCTTCGGTCACGAGGACGGCGGTTTCCTGATCC